>JBFKKS010000065.1:0-11360 GCA_041630955.1 Nevskiales bacterium | reverse complement strand
TGCTGCTATGCGTTATACCGAGTCCAGGCTGGCCGCCTATGCGCAGGTGCTATTGGCAGAGTTAGGTCAGGGCACGGTCGAGTGGCAGCCTAATTTTGATGGAACGCTGCAGGAACCGCGCAATCTGCCTGCAAGGTTGCCTAATGTGCTGCTTAACGGAGGTACTGGTATTGCGGTTGGTATGGCAACCGACATTCCTCCGCATAACCTGAATGAAGTCGCAGCCGCGTGTGTGCGCCTGCTGGAATCGCCGAAATCTAGCCTGGCTGAACTTTGCGAGCACATACAGGGTCCGGATTATCCAACTGAAGCTGAAATTATCACGCCGCGTGATGATATCCAGGCCATGTATGAATCAGGCAATGGCAGTATTCGCATGCGCGCTCGTTGGGAGAAAGAAGACGGTGATGTCATTGTGACCGCACTGCCACACCAGGTCTCAGGGGGGAAGGTACTGGAGCAGATTGCCGCGCAGATGCAGGCCAAGAAACTGCCCATGGTGGATGATCTTCGCGACGAATCAGATCACGAACACCCGACACGGCTGGTAATAAGCCCGCGTTCTAACAGGGTCAATGTCGATGAGCTCATGCAACACCTGTTTGCTACAACTGACCTGGAACGTACTTATCGCGTCAATATGAACATGATCGGCCTCGACGGCCGGCCGCAGGTAAAGGGTCTGCTGGCGTTGCTCAAGGAATGGCTGGAATTTCGCAAAGATACGGTCAAGCGAAGACTTCAATGGCGGCTTGATAAGGTTGAACAACGCCTTCATGTCCTGGCTGGCTTGCTGATTGCCTATCTGAATATTGATGAAGTGATTCACATCATCCGTACCGAAGACAAGCCGAAACCGGTTCTGATGAAGCGTTTTGGTATTACAGATATCCAGGCAGAATCAATTCTTGAACTCAAGCTGCGTCATCTGGCCAAGCTTGAGGAGATGAAAATCCGTGGCGAGCAGGATGAACTGGAAAAGGAACGGGACACTCTCAGCAAGATTCTGAATTCAGCCAGGCGCCTGAAAAACTTGATCCGTGATGAAATCATCTCTGATGCGGAAAAATATGGCGATAACCGGCGCTCGCCGATTGTTGAACGTGAAGCCGCGCAGGCAATTGACGAGGCATCGCTGGTTCCAACCGAGCCCATGACGGTAGTTTTGTCTGAAATGGGGTGGGTGCGATCAGCCAAGGGCCACGAGCTGGATCCAGCATCACTGGCCTACAAATCAGGAGACGGATTTCTTGATTATGCGAGGGGACGCAGTAACCAGCAGGCCGTATTCATCGACTCAACAGGGCGTTGCTACAGCCTGGTTGCGCATAGCCTCCCATCGGCGCGTGGCCAGGGTGAGCCGCTTTCAGGCCGTTTATCGCCACCGCCTGGGGCCCGCTTCCGGGGTGTGATGCTGGCAGGTGATACAGAGAAGTATGTACTGGCTTCTGATGCGGGTTATGGGTTCATTTGCCCGCAGACGGCAACCGTATCCCGTAACAAGGCCGGTAAATCCGTACTGACCGTCCCTAAAGGGGCAGATGTCATGCGGCCGTTACGCCTGGAAAATGGTGAGAATCAGTATCTCGTAGTTGTGACAGCAGAAGGACGCATGCTGGCCTTCACATTGGCCGAGTTACCGGAGCTGAATCGTGGCAAGGGCAACAAGCTGATTGGTGTCAAGGCGCCGGACAAGCTGATTGGCATGACGGTTGTCAGCGCCGGTGGCTCAGTACAACTGCAGAGTGGAAAACGTCACCTCACATGTAAATGGTCAGACCTTGAAGGCTATATCGGTACACGTGCGCAACGTGGCCGCAAGCTGCCGAGAGGCTTTCAGCAGGTGCAGGCGATAGAAACGATAAAATAAGTCCACTGCCGACACATGGCGGCGTTTATAAAGTGCATACTGCCTGTGATCAGGATGTCGGTTCTTATGGGCTCATTTCGTTACACGTGTCCCGTGATTTTAACCATCAAGCATTGAAACTTGCGGCCGTTGCCCCCATCTAAACAGCAGGAATAATCCTTTCGGAGCTTCTATGAAACGTGTATTTCTGTTCGTTGCCACCAATATTGCCATCCTGCTGGTACTCGGTATCGTTCTTCAGCTGCTAGGCGTGGATCGAATACTGGATGAGCAGGGTGTGGGGATCAATTTCCAGGCATTGCTGATAATGTCTGCTGTCATTGGCATGGGTGGCTCATTTATTTCGCTGGCTATGTCCAAATGGATGGCCCTGAAAATGACCGGGGCTCGCATAATTGATCAGCCACGTAATTCAGCGGAATCCTGGTTACTCAGTACGGTCGAGCGACAGGCTCGGCAGGCGGGAATCGGAATGCCGCAGGTGGGTATTTATGATTCTGCTTCCATGAATGCCTTTGCTACCGGGATGAACAAGAACAATGCTCTGGTGGTCGTGAACACGGGGCTGCTTAATGGCATGAGCCAGGACGAGGTCGAGGCAGTACTGGGTCATGAGGTTAGCCATATAGCCAATGGCGACATGGTTACCCTCACCCTGATTCAGGGCGTGGTTAATACTTTTGTATTCTTTCTGGCCCGCGTTATCGGCGTGCTGGTTGATCGAGCGGTCTTCAAGGTCGAGCGAGGGCATGGGCCTGGCTACATCGTAACGGTGATCGTTGCACAGTTGGTACTCGGCGTTCTGGCCAGCATTATCGTTTTCTGGTTCTCACGTCAGCGCGAGTTTAGAGCAGACGCCGGCGGCGCCCATCTGGCCGGACGGAGCAAAATGATCAACGCACTGGCGCGTCTGGGTGGGAGCAAGAGTGAGCCGTTGCCGGAACAATTAGCGGCATTCGGTATTTCGGGTGGCATCGGCAAGCAAATGAGCCGTTTGTTTATGACGCATCCCCCCATCGAAGAGCGTATAGCTGCGTTACAGCAACTCAATCGCTGATACGCCAAGCAATAAAAACCCGCCAGCAGTCGGGTTTTTATTGGGTATTGGGGTTAATGCTCAGGCAGCCACCTGGTTTAGCAGTCCGCCCCTTACTAGATTGACACCTCTTTGCCAGAGCATTGCCATGCTGTGTGCGTCTTGAAGCGGGAAGGCGACGATATGCATGCCGTGATCACGGCTGTACTGCATGATTTTGCTCAGTTCCTTGTTATCACTGCCCTGGCTGACCAGTAACTGGGTTGCTGATCGGTCAAGACAAATGAAATTAGGCTGTAGTGCCTGCATCATGGCCACGGTAGTCGGGTTCGCCCGTCCGCCATCAATAGCCAACCGCAGGTCGACTTTACGCAGAAGCTCGATGAATTGCTGGGCTTCATCAATATGCTTGGAAAAGGCCTGTTCGTTCAGGGTAATGACTAAATTCTGACCCCCGGCGATGGCGGGCTTGGCGGCCTTACTCAGCAGGCTGGAGAGTTGTTCACCCTGTGAGAGGCTTGCAGTCGAAATGGGGGTCAATAATGTGCCGGGCTGGCCATCCTTGAGCATCTGATTGAGCAGAATGCATGATTCCTCGAGAATCCGGTTATCCAAGCCTTGTTGCACTTCAGTAGACAGTAACCTGTCGCTGCTGGGTGCAGGGCAAAACCACTGGCCGTTTTCATCCTGCAGTTCCAGTAGTGCGTCACTACAGCTTGCCTGCTGGCCATCGAGGCTGATGAATGGGTTAAGGATGATGCGGTGTCTGCGTGCCTCAAGGGCAAGCGCAATCCGTTTGGATTCCGCCTCGTCAATTTTGAGCGTAACAGGTATCTCTTCTTCTGCAGGCTCGACCTCGGCTTCCGCAGGGGCGACGGTTTCGGGCGCATCTTCTGCCGCGGAATCAGGACCGGTAACTACGGTAGATGCCTGTTCAATTGCTTGCACTTCTTCTCGCTTGGCCTGAATCTCTATGGCTTCACCTTCAGGCGACTCAACACGGGCCATTCTTAATTCGACCTCAAAGCTCGAGCCATCAGCGGCAAGCCCCAGGGTTTCGGTTTGGTCAGTAATTGCTTTACCCGTACTACAGCGATTAAGTTGCTTTTTAATCAGCGGTCTCTGTTCCTTGGCGATCAGTTCCAAAAACGGCTGTGCGTTGAGCTCCTCAGGCGATTCGTATCCAAATAGGGCGGCGAAATCAGCACTGGCGTTAAGCAGAATTCCGTCTTGTACGGTAGCCACCGCGAGTTGCGAAACACTCACCAGTGAGCTCAGGCGTGACTGTAATTTGGCCAACTCCTGCTTTGCTTCGCGCAAACTGGATTCCAGTTTTGCGGCGGCCAGTTCACGCAGGTAAACCCCCTGCAGATGCTGTAGGTGATGAGGGCTAACGGCATCTCGCGCACGCTTGAGCAGGGCGGTTTCGACGGCTTCCGCGTTGATTTCCCTGGCAAGCAGCAGTACCGGGATTTCAGGGGCAGCCTTGTTGCAGCAGTGCAAGCTGTAGTCGCGCAATTTGGGGTTCGAGCCATCGCAGAAAATCATATCCGGCCACAGCTCTTTAAGGCGGTCCTCAAGGCTGTCACTGGCCTGTAGCCAGTGCATGCGTACAGGGTGGCCATTATCGCGCAGGAAAGCCTCAATGCTTGCTGCATCGTTTTCCTGCGGGGCAATGGTTACCAGCTGAATATGAGTTGCGTTATTCATAGTGTTCAGTGCTTGTCCTCATAACTGCTACAAAGGCCTCTTGCTTAACTGACCAGGTTCCTCGCGTACGAGGCGCGGAACCATATAACCAGGCAGGGAATTTTGGAGTTCTTGGTACAACCGCAAGGCCTCTTGATCAGAGACTTCAAAATGCGCGGCGCCCTGTACACGATCAAGCTGGTGTAGATAGTACGGTACTACACCTGTTGCAAACAATTCTTGAGATAATTTCGCCAAAGTCTGTACGCAATCGCTGACGCCGCGAAGCAGCACTGACTGATTGAACAGGCTCATGCCGGTACTGCGCAACTTCCCGATGGCCGACACGACAGATGGGCTCAACTCCTGTGGATGGTTGGTATGCAAAACCATAATGCGCTGCAGACGACCTGTGCTTAACCAGGCGAGCAGATTTTCATCCACACGCTCGGGTAGCACGATAGGCTGCCGGGTGTGTATGCGCAGTCGCTTAAGGTGCTGAATCGAATCGAGCTGCGCAGCAAGCCATGACAGCCGGTCATCTGTTAGTGAAAGTGGATCGCCTCCGCTCAGTATGATTTCCTGGATGCTGGTATCTGCCTGAATGGCGGCCAGCGCATCTTGCCAGTTACCACTGCGCGCGTTATGGGCAGCGTAAGGGAATGCGCGCCGAAAGCAGTAACGGCAATGTACCGCGCAAGCGCCTGTGGTAATCAGCAGTGCACGCCCCTGATATTTATGTAGCAGGCCTGGCCCGGCCGCGCTGGCCAGATCACCGACTGGATCAAGGCTGAAGCCCTCAGTTACAGCGTCCTCCGCCAATACCGGCAATACCTGTAGCAGTAGCGGGTCCTGAGGGTTGCCTGGCTGCATGTTACCGGCATAGCTGCGCGGGACACGTAATGGAAACCCTTTCAGGCTCTTCAGTGGCACGGGAAACTCGGCTGGATCAAGCCGGAGTAGCTGCAACAACTCAGCAGGGTCGGTAATGGCGTCTCGCAGGGCCTGTTTCCATGCGGGCCGTGTAACAGGATAAGTTGTCTTATTTTCAAGCTGAACCGAAAGTGTTTCTGCCTGCAGCCTGGTTTTAGGTATCATAGCCGCCGCCGCAGAGCGCGGTGGCGGAGAAGTCGTGTATTTCATTGGCGAATTCTACCGGTAATCGACGGAGCATATCCGACCAGCAATAACATCGACCAGGCAAATCATGGCCACATACAGCACTAACCAGTTTAAGAGTGGACTCAAGATTATTCTTGATGGCGACCCGTACAACATTGTAGAAAACGAATTCGTCAAGCCCGGTAAAGGACAGGCCTTCAGTCGAGTTCGAGTGCGTAACCTCAAGACAGGTCGGACTGTAGAGAAGACCTTCAAGTCTGGCGATACGGTCGAGGCGGCCGACGTACACGAAACTGAGATGCAGTACCTCTACAGTGATGGTGCAGAGTGGCACTTTATGGATCCGGCGTCCTACGAGCAGCTGACTGCAGGTGAGGCAGCCATGACCGATGCAGCACAATGGCTAAAGGGGCAGGAAACATGCACGGTGACCCTGTGGAACGGCGTTCCCCTGCTCGTAACAGCGCCTAATTTTGTTGAACTCACGGTCACTGAAACGGATCCTGGCGTGCGTGGCGATACCTCGGGCGGCGGTGGTAAACCCGCCACCCTGGAAACCGGCGCAGTCGTGCGTGTGCCCTTGTTTGTTGAAGAGGGTGAATTACTCAAGATTGATACGCGAACCGGTGACTACGTATCACGCGTCAAAGAATAGCTGATGGCAGAAGCCGACTGGCAGCCATCGGCTGATCTGCCCTCAATCAAGGCTCGTGCGAGATTATTACAATCACTGCGGGCCTTTTTTGATGCGCGAGGATATCTGGAAGTTGAAACACCCGCGCTGACCCGATCCGCGGCCACAGACCCGAACATCGAATCCCTGCAAATTAGTGACAGCAGTCATGGGAGTGCCTGGCTGCAAAGCTCTCCTGAATTTGCCATGAAGCGCCTGCTTGCGGCAGGAAGCGGGCCTATATTCCAGATTTGCCATGCCTGGCGTGACGGAGAACTGGGCCGCTGGCATAACCCTGAATTCAGCATGCTTGAGTGGTACGTGCCCGGTTTTGACCACGCTGAGCTAATGGATGAGGTCGAGGCGCTGATGTGCTGGCTTGCAGGTGACGGAACATGGCCAGAACCTTTTAAACGCGCAACTTATCGCGACTGTTTTCTTTCTCAGCTTGGGATTGATCCGTTTGAAAGTTCCCTGCACGAATTAGAGGCTTGTGCTCTCAAGCAGGGAATAATTGTTCAACCTGATCTGGATCGGGACGCCTGGTTGGACCTGCTGATGGGGCAATGTATAGGCCCGCGCTTAGGATTGACCACGCCTTGTTTTGTATTGGACTACCCAGCCAGCCAGGCAGCTCTATCCAGGGTCAGAGACACCCAGCCACCAGTAGCCTCACGTTTCGAGTTGTACTGGCGTGGTCTGGAGTTGGCTAATGGTTTCCACGAATTGTCGGATTCAGTCGAACAGCGCCGTCGTTTTGAGGCAGATCAGGCACTACGAAAGGCACAGGGAAAACCCGTACCGCCTTTCGATCAACGGCTGATAGCAGCGTTGGATGCGGGGCTACCTGATTGCGCCGGCGTAGCGCTTGGGGTCGATCGACTCCTGGCGTTATTGGAAAATAAGACCAGTCTTGCCGACGTAATCAGTTTCCCATTTGAGCGGGTCTAATGCGGGGCTTTAAGCCGGCCTAACGGCTGTCCCATACGTACCGGTTCACCGGGTTTGAGTTGCTTGGACCAGTTCAATACCTCCGGGCCGGTCAGCAGGATTACGGTCGAGCCCATATTGAAACGCCCCATTTCCTGGCCACGCTTGAGACGTATTGCATCAGTCTCATTGTCATAGTGGCGTACATCTATCTTATTCCTGTGTGGCGGTGTGATTTCACCTGACCAAACCGTTTCAATACTGCCTACGAAAAGGGCGCCGACCAGCACCATGGCTACGGGGCCGACTGCAGTTTCAAAAATGACTGCCACGCGTTCATTGCGCGCAAACAGTTCCGGCATGGCGCGGGCAGTGGCTGGGTTTACACTGAAGAGGCGTCCCGGGACATAAATTTGGCTAGATACGCGTCCATCAATGGGCATATGGATACGATGGTAGTTACTGGGCGCAAGGTAAATGGTCGCAAATTGGCCACCCATGAAGGGCGCTGCACGGTCATGGTTCCCACCGAGCAGAGAAACCACATCGAATGACTGTCCCTTGGCCTGAAATATACGTCCAGCCTCTATGTTTCCGGCCTGGTAAAGCTTGCCGTCAACCGGGCAAGCGGCCATGTGAGGGTCTTCAGGTAGTGGGCGCATGCCGTCAATCAAGGCGCGCGTGAAGAAGTCATTGAAGCTGGTAAAGCTGCGAGGGTTCTGAACCTGTGCCTCTTCCAGGCTGATATTGAACCCAGACATGAATCGGCTTATCAAGAAGTTTTTGAACCAGGCCGTGCGTAGACGGGTTGCCCAGTGCACCACGCGCGACATGAAGTGGGTCGGCAGGATGCGCTGCAGGGCGGCAAATAGCTGGTCACCCAGGCTCGCGCTTTGTTCATTGCTCATTCGTGATGTCCGTGATGTCCGTGGTGGTGGTGTGTGGGGAGGGTGCCTCGGCGCACGTCTGCTGCCGTGCTGAACGTTGTATCGCCACAATGAAAATTGATTGCCAATTTCATGCCTTTTTGAACTGGCTTGATCGGGTCAAACAGCATGAGGTGTATTCCACCAGGGGACAGATTGACCGTCCCTGATGCTGGAATGAGCAAGGAATCCAGTCGACGCATCTGCATCTGGCCATCGTTGTTCAGGCTTTCATGAATTTCTACCCGATCAAACTCAGGACTGCTGATATGCGTGATACTCACATCCTGCTGGGTGGAATTGGTGAGGGTGAGATAACCAGCCGTCAAGCTCGGCCCTGGCGGCATTTCTCGAACCCAGGCGTTGCTCGCCTTTAAGTCCTGGCACTGGCCAGCGGGCGGCGTTTCAGCGCCACAGGCAGTGAGTAAGAGCAACAGCAATAGTGAATAGTTTTTCATTTTTCAGTCAGTCTGCGTAGATCAGCCAGCAATAAATCCAATTGGTGTGGCGCACTGAAGTAGGCCTTTACCCGGCTATCGGGATTGAGCAGTACCAGGGAGGCGCTGTGGTCGACATCGTAATGCCCATTTTCATCAGGCTGGCTGATCTGGAATGGCAAATAGAGTCCCGCTGTCAGTCTCTGTAACTCCGCAGCGGCTCCGGTCACCCCAAGCATGGTCGGGTCAAAATAGTGCACATAGTCGCGTAGCTTGCTCGCTGTATCACGAGCAGGATCGACTGAAACAAAGACCATTTGTAATGGGCGATGTTGCTCTGAGATCAGCGAATCATTGACGGCCTTAAGTAGTGCCAAGGTGTTTGGACAGATATCCGGGCAGTGTGTGAAGCCAAAAAACAGCAAGCTCCAGTTGCCTTCCAGCTGCCTGAAACTGAAAGGGGCGCCATCCTGATCAGTCATGTTTACGTCAGGTACTTCTCGGGATTGTGGTAGCACCGTGGCAGCGGACCACTGGGCCTGTCCATGGCTGGCTGTTGTCTTGGCCCACTGCTGCCATGACCACAGGCCCAGCGCCATAGCTGCTGCAGAGATGGCAAGCGCAAAGATTAATACGGGGTTCTTCATAGGGCCGGCATTATACAGCCCACAACAGGCTGGATACGCAGGAGTTGCGACCCGTGAGCAAGTACAATGCCTGCATGACGCATATCCACATTGCCGGTAATACGGCCCGAGAACTTGTTGAGGCCGGAACAACAGCGTTCGAAAAGGCCGACCTGTACTACGGGCATGGCGCTGATAATCCGCTGGATGATGCGCTAGCCATTGTCCGCTTCGCGGCCGGTATTGATTGGCAGGCTCCGGAATCAGTCTACGATCTTCCCTTGGAGGATACTGTCTGCCAGCAAGCAGCCATGCTATTTGAACGCCGTATTGCCGAGCGGCTGCCCGTTCCTTACCTGACAGGGGAAGCCTGGTTTGCGGGTCTACGCTTCAAGGTTACGAGCGATGTGCTCATTCCACGTTCACCCTTTGCCGAGCTCATCGCAGACGGGTTTCAGCCATGGCTCGGTGACGTTAATCCACAGCGTATCCTGGATCTTTGTACCGGTAGCGGCTGTATTGCGATTGCCTGCGCCCATGCGTTCACCGATGCCCTGGTAGACGCGACGGATATCAGCAGAGCGGCATTGGCTGTGGCAAGTGAAAATCGCGCTGCCTATGGTCTGCAAGAACGCCTCAACTTGATCGAGGCGGATGTTTTTGTCGGCCTGGCACCAAAGCAGTACGATCTGATAGTGAGCAATCCACCCTATGTTCCCGCGCACGAAATGGCCGTGCTGCCTGAGGAATATCGGCATGAACCGCGACTTGCCCTTGAAGCCGATGACGATGGGCTGGCTATTGTGTCGCGTATCCTGACGGGTGCAGTCGAGTATCTGACGGAGCAGGGGTGGCTCGTGATCGAAGTGGGCAATAGTGAAGTGGCCGTGGATCACCGCTGGCCGGATTTACCGCTTACCTGGCTTGAATTCGAGCGGGGTGGCAGCGGGGTGTTTATAATCGGCGCGCAGGATTTACGCGCCTGGCTCGAAGCAAGGGCGCAAGCCAACACAGATTGAGGTCGCATGTCCGGAAACAGCATTGGGCGCTTGTTCGTCGTATCCAGTTTTGGTGAAAGCCACGGCCCCGCAATCGGCTGTGTGGTTGACGGCTGCCCGCCAGGACTAGAGCTCTGCGAAGCCGATATCCAGGCGGAACTGGACCTGAGAAAACCGGGGCAATCAAAATACGTCACCCAGCGTAAGGAACCGGATACAGTCGAGATACTTTCAGGTGTATTTGAGGGCAAGACGACCGGCACGCCGATCGGGCTGCTTATACGCAACCAGGACCAACGTTCGCGCGACTACGAAAAAATCAAGAATGTATTCCGTCCCAATCATGCGGACTATGAGTACATTCAGAAATACGGTTTTCGGGATTATCGAGGGGGCGGGCGTTCCTCGGCACGTGAAACCGCTGTACGCGTGGCGGCTGGCGCGATTGCACGCAAGTACCTGAAAGAGCGCCTCGGCATTGAGATTGTAGGCTGGATGAGCCAGCTCGGTCCGCATCGTATTGAGTTCCGGGATGAGTCAGCAATACGGCAAAATCCATTTTTCTGTCCTGACCCTGCGATGGTGCCGAAACTGGAAAGTTATATCGATGGCATCCGTAAGCAGGAAGACTCGATCGGTGCTCGCGTGACTGCTATTGCTCGCAATGTGCCGCCCGGACTGGGCGAGCCGGTCTATGATCGCCTGGATGCCGAACTCGCACAGGCCATGATGAGCATCAATGCCGTGAAGGGCGTCGAGATTGGCGACGGATTTGCCGTGGTCGAACAGAAGGGCACGGAACACCGCGATGAACTTAGCCCGGAAGGTTTTCTGGCCAATCATTCAGGCGGCATAGTCGGGGGTATTTCCTCAGGGCAGGACGTGGTTGTCAGTATTGCGCTGAAGCCGACTTCCAGCATTACGGTTCCTGGCAAGACCATTGATATTGAGGGCAAGGCGACCGAGATGCGAACCACAGGCCGGCATGACCCCTGCGTGGGCATACGGGCCGTACCGATTGCCGAGGCCATGCTGGCGCTGGTATTGATAGAC
>JBFKKS010000064.1:0-11379 GCA_041630955.1 Nevskiales bacterium | reverse complement strand
GCTGTCAGTGAGCAGCATCACCAGGCGATCAATACCAATCCCCTCGCCTGCTGTGGGTGGCAGACCATATTCCAGTGCACGTACATAATCGGCATCGTAGAACATCGCCTCATCGTCGCCGGCCTCCATCGCCGCAACCTGGGCCTTGAAACGTTCGGCCTGATCCTCGGCGTCATTCAGCTCTGAGAAGCCATTGGCGATTTCCCGACCCCCGCAGAAGAATTCAAAGCGGTCGGTGACGCCGGGGTTGTTGTCATTACGCCGTGCCAGCGGTGAAACTTCAGTCGGGTATTCGGTAATGAAGGTCGGTTGTATCAGGCGATGCTCGGCGGTCTTTTCAAACAACTCGGTAAGCAGCTTGCCCACGCCCCAGCCGTCTTCCAGCTTTGCATTATTCGCCTTGAGCTGTTCACGCAGGTAGTTGCCATCATCCAGTCGCGCGGCATCAATGCCCTCGTTGTAATGGATCACGGCCTCTTTCATAGTGAAGCGTGTGAATGGCTTGCCAAAGTCAAAAGTGTCGCCCTGATATTCAACCTCATGGCCACCGGTCAGCTTCTCTACCAGGCTGCGCAGCATTTCTTCCGTAAGGTCGAGAAGATCGCGGTAATCCGCATAGGCCTGATAAAACTCAAGCATGGTGAACTCGGGATTGTGCCGGGTGGATAGCCCCTCGTTGCGGAAATTACGGTTGATTTCGTAAACACGTTCGAACCCGCCAACAACCAAGCGCTTCAGGTACAACTCAGGCGCAATGCGCAGATACATGTCCGTATCGAGCGCATTGTGATGTGTGGTAAACGGCCGTGCCGCTGCGCCACCGGCGAGTGGCTGCAGCATGGGGGTTTCGACCTCCAGGAAGCCACGCGCATCCAGAAATTCACGCAGGTGACGAATGGTCTGATTGCGGACATGAAATACATCCCGAGCCTCGGGGTTCATGATCAGGTCGACATACCGCTGCCGATAGCGGGTTTCGGTATCCGTCAGACCGTGCCATTTTTCAGGCAATGGACGCAGAGACTTGGTGAGCAGGCGTATGGATTCCGCACGTACCGACAACTCGCCCGTCCGAGTGCGAAACATGATGCCCTCTACCGCGATGATGTCACCGACATCCCAGCCCTTGAAGTCCTTGTAAGTATCTTCACCCACGGCATCCCGTTGCACGAATGCCTGCACCCGGCCTGTCATATCCTGTAACTGACAGAAACTCGCCTTGCCCATCACTCGCTTGGCCATCATGCGACCGGCAATGGATACCCGTTTATTTGCAGCCTCTAGGGCAGCATCATCCAGCTCGCCTAATTCGGCATGCAGATCCGCTGCCAGGCTGTCGCGGCGAAAGTCGTTCGGGAAGGCATCGCCCCGTTCACGCAGGGCCGTGAGTTTGCTACGCCGCTCGGCAATGAGCTTGTTTTCGTCCTGTGGTGTCTGGTTTTCGTCAGTCATTCCTACAAACCCTGCTTGAGACTTTCTTCTATAAATTGATCCAGATCGCCATCCAGTACGGCCTGGGTATTGCCGACTTCGACGCCGGTGCGCAAATCTTTAATGCGGGACTGATCCAGTACATAGGACCGAATCTGGCTACCCCAGCCAATATCGGACTTGCTGTCTTCGACCGCCTGTGCATCGGCGCGCCGCTTCTGCATTTCCATTTCATAGAGCTTGGCACGCAGTTGTTTCATACAGCGGTCCTTGTTCTGGTGCTGAGAACGTTCACTCTGGCACTGCACTACTATCCCGCTTGGTTCATGCGTAATACGTACGGCTGACTCGGTGCGATTGACATGCTGTCCACCAGCGCCAGAAGCACGGTACACATCAACACGCAGGTCTGCGGGATTGATTTCAACCTCGAAACTGTCATCAATCTCGGGCGAAACAAAAACCGCTGCGAATGAAGTATGGCGACGTGCACCGGAATCGAACGGTGACTTCCTGACCAGACGGTGGACACCTATTTCCGTGCGCAGCCAGCCAAAGGCGTAATCACCATCCATGTGGATGGTGGCACTCTTGATGCCGGCCACTTCCCCGGCCGAACATTCGGTGAGTTCTGTCTTGAAACCATGCGCCTCACCCCAGCGCAAATACATGCGGAGCAACATTTCGGCCCAATCCTGTGCCTCGGTGCCACCAGAACCGGCCTGGATATCGACAAATGCGCTACAGGCATCGGCTTCACCTGAAAACATGCGCTGGAATTCCAGCTTCTCGGCCGCCGCCTCTATCTCGTCAAGATCCTTGTCTATTTCCGAGATCGTCTCCGCGTCATCCTCATCGGCTGCCATGTCGAGCAATTCGAGGGAATCAGTCAGGCGCTTTGCCGTTTCACCGAGCGGCTTAACGATATCCTCAAGCCGGGCACGCTCGCGTCCCAGTTCCTGTGCCCTGACGGGATCATCCCAGACTGCCGGGTTCTCCAGTTCTGCGTTGACCTCGGTCAGACGATCACATCGGTTAGCGTAGTCAAAGATAGCCCTGCAGGGCGACGTAGCGCTCCTGCAGAGCCATGATCCTGCTCTTTATATGGTTGATTTCGCTCATTTTGCGTATCTGTCTTGATGCGGGCACCGGAGGGGCGCGTAGTCTACCGGATGCCCCTGCCGGCGTCACGACGCTGTACAAGTATTTACGCGATAATGAGCGCATGCGTGAGAAACTGAATGCCTACCTTGCCCGCCACCCCGTTCGACAGTTGTTGTGGTTAGGCAGTGAAAATGATCCGCCTCCATCGTTGCCTAATACCCAGACCCGGTTTATTCACCTGCACAAGGGTGTACTGGCCGAACTCGGAGACCAGCACTACGACTGCGCCGTGCTGGAAGGCCTGCCGGGTCCGCTTGATAAGGCTGAAGCCCTGGCCCTGGTTGCCCACCTGCGCGATATTCAGTCGCAATGCCTGCTCTGGGTCATTGAGAGTCGATCACAGTGGTGCCGTCAGGATCTCCTCGCGCTGGGATTCCATCAACTGGATCAGGCCAAAGACGGCAGCCAGCTATTCGGTTTTGACATCGACAACTACAAAACAACCCCAGACTGGCTCAATCCCAAACACTGGGCCAACCCCGAGCGCTGGAACAAAAAACGCTGGTAATCAGTAGAAAGCTAGCTCAGGCTGCCGCCGACCTGAATATCTGCATCCACCCATAGGTGTGGCAATCCAAGTTGAGCCAGCCATGCGCGGCCCGCCTCCCCTTTCAGCATCGCAATGGTGGAGACTGTCCCTGCAATCAGGGTTTGTTCGGCCTTCACACTCACGCCAGCAAGGCTGTTTACGGGCCAGCCCGTGGCGGGATTGAGCAAGTGCGCATAACGCTGGCCATCGACCAACATATACCGTTCGTAATCCCCGCTTGTTGCCAGCCCACCCGATTCCAGTGCGATTGTTGCGACTGGGCGATCCAGTTTCCGTGGATGCTGAATACCCACTTGCCAGGCCGAGCCATCAGGGTGTGGCCCTAGAATCTGAATATCGCCCCCCATCTCGATCAGACCATGTGCGATTCCGGCTTCGCGGCAGACACGGGCGGCTGCGTCAACCGCATACTCTTTTACAAAACCACCAAAATCGATCTCCATACCCCGATCCGGTAGCCGTATAAAGGGCGATTGCCATTCGACCCTGTCCCAACCGACCAGTTGCAACACTGAATCCAGCAGTTGCTGTTCCGGCAAATGTCCTGATCTGAAATCCCAGGCACGACGCAGCACCCCGGAAGTAATATCAAAAAGCCCATCGCTCTGAATATAGGCCTGATCTGCGTAATCCAGCAGCCCCGCCGTTTCAGTATCTACCTTAACGGGTTTATCACCCGCGGCCATATTGATTTGCGTCGTTAAGCTATCGGGTTGATAGCGTGAATAGCGCTGCTCGAGTTGCGTTATTCGCTGCCGCGCATCTGCTGCCGCGCTACTTGCCCGCACCTCGTTCTCGGCATACAGGCGTAACTCACAGGGCCCGCCCATGGCCTTGAAGGGAAAGCGATAAAGCTGCATTGGGCAATTATGCCCGACCGGCAACTGGCCGGGTCAGAAGCGTTTCGAGATACCGAAGCTGATTACACTGAAGTCAACCAGCCCGGGGTTCTCGACATCCACATCACCAATCGCGTGACCCGCGTCGCTGTCGTATTCCTCCCAACTCATGGAAAGTTTCCAGCCAGCCCACGCCTTGCTGACT
Source organism: Nevskiales bacterium (assembly GCA_041630955.1). GTDB lineage: Bacteria > Pseudomonadota > Gammaproteobacteria > Nevskiales > CAJXLF01 > JBFKKS01. The sequence goes on along the minus strand of JBFKKS010000064.1, from coordinate 7,190 downwards.
TTAAAACGCATACTCAAGGCGCCATAAGGGGAGAGCCGATAGTCACTGGAAGCAAAGCCATCCGTACGCGCCTGTCCATAAAATGGCGCATAGAAAAAGGCCTGACTCTGGCTATAGAACCGAATCGAGGGCACGACCTGCCAGCCATCGCCAAGATTTTGATACCAGGCCGCTTCAGCCGTGTGTGAGGTGATGTCCCAGTCGTCCTCGAAGTACCGATAGTCCAGATGCAGTGCAGCTCTCAGGTTAGTGAAGAAATGCCTGAAGCGCGTAAACCACGCAAACTGTTCGCGGCCATCTGGTCGGCTGTCATTAGTCGTCGTGCCATTCACAAAGGCAAGCTTATATGGATCGGACAGAAAACCATCATGTCGGGTAAAGCTGATACTGGACTGCACAGTAGTCTGGGCATTGATGATCTGCGTAACCCCGGCGTAAGCCGTCAGGCTATCCTTCGATGCATCAGAAATACGATCCGGAAATGCTGCAGAAGCGCCATCAGTCGGCTCCAGGTCATCATCGGAATAGCCGATACCCAAACTGTAGCTGCGTTGCTGCTCGTCAATATCCCATTGGGCTTCCACTCCCAGATTGATTGACTGGTAATCGTCCTCGTCGGAAACACCCAGCGATACACCATATGTCTCGTTACCATAGTAACGGCGCAGGCTTGCGAGCATATCGATACGGGTTTCATCGATGGTCGCTCCACTCATGACCTGAATGGGCTGGTTATTGGCGCCCGGTGTAATAAACCATGGTGACGCGCCGCTCATGGTTTCGTAGAGCAGGTCTACCGTTACATCGTATTCATCACCCCAGGGTCGTACAAGCCTGAACTGGTGTGTATCGATCTCGTAACGCCGGGTATCCGGATTAGAGGTCTTGCTTCGAGACAGGTCATCTTCGCTGTAACTGGAATACCGGTAGTCGACCTGTGATTCCGCGGCCGGACTGGCTGCATGGGACTTACTCGAAATACCCGGCAATGCAAGAGCAGAGCTGGTAAGTGCCAGCAAAGCATTAGCGTGACGTCTGGCCATCAGTTACATCCGCAGCCGCCACCACCCACGGTGGCTCCGCCCGAAGAGGCTTCCTTGCTGAAATAGACGTGATCTCTGTAGCCCGCTTCGGTTGCGTCTGGCTCAAACGCCATCTCACTCCGGGCCAGGTCGCCTCTTTCCCAGGCCTTTACCGGTTGCACTGTGCATCCGCTATTAGCCAAAACCAGAAAACTCATACACAGACTAACGATTGCTAGCTTGTTCATACTTCTCCTCCAGTAGATCGAGTACCAGCTTGCGCACATCTGACTGATCACTATCGTCGAACCCGATGTGGATTAATCGCACCACCCCCCGCCGATCTATGTAATAAGACGTCGGCATGCCTCTCACACCATATAGCTCGGGCAATGTACCGGTATCCCTCAGCACCGGGTAGCTCACAGGATAGAACCGAAGGAAGCGAAGCGCATCATCAACCCGCGCATCGAGATTGATGGCAAGTACTTCAAATCCTCGTGCGTGGTGCTGCTTGCGGAGCTCCTCCAGAAAAGGCATGGACTTTCTACAAGGCCCGCACCAGGAGGCCCAGAAATCCACTACCACAACCTTGCCCCTGTAATCAGCCAGTGAAACTGGCTCGCCACCACGCAGCGGCACCCGTTCAAACAATGGCGCCGGCTGATAGGGCGCCGCCGCCCAAACTGCAGACACAAGCAGGGATAAACAGGTAAATGTGCTGATTTGCAGCAGTCTCATCATCTAATAATATATCCAAAAAAGTAACATTTGTTTCTTCTTGGCCAATTTAACAGTTTTTTGCCGCATGCAATAGTTGGCAACGCCAACTTCCTAGGACGAACCATGCATCTCCAGAGACGTATTGGGCGAATTAGCGGTAGTACAGGCCATCACCTATAGCAAATTGACTACAAATCGTCTCTGCTTATTCGGACATTCGTCAACCAGAAATAGTGGAAGAGTTGGGTGAAGCGGTATGTGTTCCGTATGGAGGTGGATTTCAAATGAATCCCTATCCGAGTCCACGAACTGCGGACTACTTGCTATTTCCGCTATTGTATTTCTGCGGAATGAAGCTAGGTGCATACAGCGCAATGATGCCTGAAGGCACCACGTTTGCCTTACCGGCCAGCGCCGTATTGCTAGCCTTTTTGATCATTTTTAATGGTCGTGGATACTACATTTGGGGATTAGTCGCGCTGCTTGTACATGGCGTCGTGGACTGGAACAGACTTGGGGTCCAGGAAACCCTTCTGCTGGGAGTCACGAATGTATTTGAAGCAAGCCTCGCATTTACCCTGCTTTCAATGTGGAATTTTGACCGCCGCCTCAATTCATTTACTGATTTGCCGGTTTTTATCATAGCGGGACCACTTGCCGCATCGGGGGTAGCCGCACTGGCTACTACCGTCATCCATACAGAAATATTCAATCATCCTTCCGCTTATCTGGAGTTTTTCCGCGACACTTGGGTGGCCAGGGCACTCGGGCTAATGGTCCTGACACCCATACTACTGGCATTCTTGCATCCCGAGCCTTCCGATTTACCAGCCACAAACCAAAAGCTACGCAGCGACTACTTTGCCTTTGTGATCGCTGCCATTATCGTAACCCTGTTGCTGAAGGCTGAAAGCGGCCAGATATTCGGAATGCATATCGGGCCGATACTGCTGTTGCCTTTGTTGCTTTATGCATCAGTGCGTTCCGGCCTGCGACTTACATCTGTGACGATAGCGGCGCTTACGTTGCTGACGGTGACCCTGACAATCGCTGGTAGCAACCCACTGGGCGTGGTCAAGCCAGCTAACACCGTCATAGAAACCCAGATCTTTTTACTCACGGTTTGTGTCATGGCACTGGGCCTATCGACTCTGATTCTACAAGTGCGTTACCGCCATTTTCGCCTTGAACAAACCAACAAATCGCTTAATGAATGTAATAGCAAGCTGAAGTCGGGTTTGGAAAAAAGCACCTCCAGGCTGGAGTCCGCCAAGGAAGAAATCGAGCGCTTATCTTTAACGGATTTGACGACTGAATTACTGAATTGGCGTGGTTTTCTTGATCTGGCACTACATGAAATGAGCCGCAGCACTCGACACAACCAGTCCGTATCGCTCGTTGCCATGGATATTGATAATTTCAAGTCTGTTAACGAGAAATATGGGCACGATATTGGGGACGAGATCCTCAAGGAAGTGGCGAATGTTCTCAAACAGGCCATACGGACCTGTGACATTGCGGCCTGTTTCGGTGGCGAAGAATTTATCGTATTGGCACCCAATACCAATCTTCAGCAGGCGAAGATTCTTGCTGAGCGGATTCGATCCGCGCTCAAACAGGGAGATTTCCATTATGGCGATAACTTCCTGACCATCACCGCCAGTTTCGGGATTGCTGAAAGCAAGGGAAAAGAGCATTTTGACAAGCTCAGCCAACGTGCTGACCGTTGCCTTAAGAAGGCAAAAAAACGTGGACGCAACTGTGTAGTCACGGAGCAGGACCAGCAAAGCAAGACGCAGAAAGGAACCTGGGCCGGCTCTGCCACGCCCTTTAGCGGCAATGGTGGTCAGCCGGTCTAGTCGATGATTTGAATGGTCGGGATGGCAGGATTTGAACCTGCGACCACCTGCCCCCCAGGCAGGTGCGCTACCAGACTGCGCTACACCCCGAACGATATTGGCTTGTTTCCCCTGACCAGGGGGCGGCTATGTTAACCGAAGGGCTTGGCGGGATAAAGACCTAACTGGCATCCAGCAGTTTGAGAATCGCATTCAGTTCAGTACGAATCTCACGCAACTGACCCAAAGCAGTCTCGGGAGCCTTCTGGCGTTCTCCAGGAATCTCCCGCAGTCGCTGACGCGCACCGCCTATGGTGAACCCCTGTCTGTAGAGCAAATCACGGATACGGCGCACAGTGACCACGTCCTGATGCTGATAATACCTGCGATTACCGCGCCGCTTGACCGGCTTAAGCTGGGGGAACTCCTGCTCCCAGTAGCGCAATACGTGGGGCTTAACTGCACATAACTCGCTGACCTCACCTATGGCGAAGTAGCGTTTATCAGGTATTACCGGCAGTGTCTCTTCAATAACCGCCTTATTGGCCATGCCCATCTACACGTGCTCGCAGTTTTTGCCCGGGTCTGAACGTGACCACCCTTCGAGCCGAGATTGGAATCTCTTCTCCGGTTTTGGGGTTGCGCCCGGGTCGTTGATTCTTATCGCGTAATTCAAAATTACCAAATCCAGACAGCTTAACTTGCTCGCCTGCTTCCAGGGTTGTACGTATCTCTTCAAAGAAAAGATCAACAAATTCTCTTGCTTCTCTCTTATTTAGGCCTAATTGTTCAAAAAGAACATTAGCTATTTCAGCTTTGGTTAATGCCACTTTTTTCTTTAGCCTCTTATCGTTGCGTTCAACGCTTGACCTATCTTATCAGCTAGTCGCCGAACAGCGCCCTCCACCTCATCTTCTGTAAGCGTGCGCGATTTATCTTGGAAATTCAAGCCTAAAGCGACACTTTTGCAACCTGAGGGTAATCCCTCGCCGCGATATACGTCAAATACCTGAATATCTTTAAGCAATGACTCACCTGAGCCAGTCAGATTATCTATAAGTTCCTGTACGCTGACTGACTCTTGCACAACCCATGCTAAATCTCGACGCATGGCTGGAAAATCTGAGGGAGCAACAAATGCAGGAACCTGGGCAGCAACCAGTGAATTCAGGTCCAGTTCAAACAGCACGGGACAAACCTTAAGATCAAACACGGGCAGCAGCCGTGGGTGTAGAACTCCAATCCAGCCAAGCTGCTCATCACCCCGAACAATGCGTGCTGACTGCCCGGGGTGAAGCGCGGCATGTTCGTCAGACACAAACCGAACGCCTTCCCCCTGCCCTCCCAACGACAGCAAGGCTTCGACGTCGGCCTTCACATCGTAAAAGTCCACATCCTGACTTTTTACACCCCATTGCTCTGCCAATACCGGCCCGCTCACCACACCTGAGAGCATTGTCTCCTGGCGTATTCCGCCCTCTGAGTCACCACGCAAGAAACGCAAGCCGATCTCAAACAAACGTACTCGGTCCTGTTGGCGTTGCTGGTTGTGCAGCAAAGCAGGAAGCATGCTGGCCCACAGAGAGGTACGCATTTGCCCCAACTGGCTTGATATTGGATTATCCAGATCAATGCCAGGCAAATCGGGTACTAGCTGGGCCTGCTTCTCCGCCTCTACGAAGCTGTAGGTGACAGCCTCATGGTAGTCGCGTTGTATGAGCGTCTCACGCAGCCTGTTCACACCAACCTGTCGCTCAGTCATCTGCATGGCAGGCAGGACAACCTGCTGGGGACGCGTTGGCAAATTGTCATAGCCAATAATGCGTACGAGTTCCTCAATCAAATCAGCTTCGATGCGAATGTCATAACGATAACTGGGCGGCGTGACGAGCCATTCACCCTCGGCCTTTGATTCATACTGCATGTTCAGTGCGGTCAGGGTTTCTTCTATTTTCTCCCTGCTCAGGTCAAAACCCAGCAGACGACTGGCACGTTCATGGCGCAGGGCTACGGCATTGACATCGCTAGCCCCGGTGCCAGCGATGACCAGTTCACCCGGTTCGCCGCCACAAATTTCAAGAATCAGCTGGGTTGCACGATGGATGGCACGAGACTGCTGCTGCGGATCCACGCCCCTCTCGAACCGATGCGAGGAATCGGTATGCAAGCGGTGACGGCGTGCTGTACCCGCCATCGCCTTGGGCATGAAACAGGCACTTTCCAGGAAGATGTCACTTGTGGTCGGCCCCACCGCGCTGGACGCCCCTCCCATCACACCAGCCAGTGCCACCGGCCCGCCTTCATCGGCAATGACCAAATCTGCCTCGGTCAGGTTCAGTGTCTCTTCGCTCAACGCTGCCAGCTTTTCCCCCCTTTCAGCCATACGAACCGTAATTGACCCGTTAAGGCGCGCAAGGTCAAAACCGTGCATTGGTTGCCCAAGCTCTATCAGTACGTAATTCGTTATATCAACGACCGGATGAATAGCCCGAATTCCAGAACGACGCAGACGCTCAACCATCCATTGCGGCGTCTGCGCATCAGGGTTGACCGACTTAATCACCCTACCCACGTAACGGCTGCAGGCGTCGGGCACATCAATCCTGACCTCAAGCTGCTCGTCATGTGTGGCAGAAAGTTCCGCATAGTCAGGCTGAGCCAGCGGCATACTGTTAAGCGCCGCGACCTCGCGGGCCACGCCTAGCACGCTCAGGCAATCACCTCGATTTGGTGTCAGATCAATATCTATTACGTGATCATCAAGACTGAGGTAATCACGCAAGTCAGCACCGATTGGCGCTTCTTCCGGCAAGGCCAGCAATCCCTCTGATTGCTCCGCGAGTCCCACCTCTACAGGCGAGCAAAGCATGCCTGCCGAGGCCACACCGCGGAGCTTGGCAGGTTTGATCTTCATCCCGTTAGGCAGTAAAGCGCCAACCTGAGCAAGTGCCACCCGCATACCCACTTCAACATTGGGTGCGCCGCAGACTATCTGCAAAGGCTCAGTGCCACCATCATTCACACGACAGACGCGTAATTTGTCGGCATCGGGATGCGGCTCAACGGCCTCTACTCGTGCCACGACCACGTTCTTAAACTCAGGCGCGGCCGGAATAATGTCATCGACCTCCAGGCCTGCCATGCTCAGTTGTTCGCACAACTCTGCCGTGCTCAAGCCCGGGTTCACCCACTCACGCAACCATTGTTCGCTGAATTTCATGTCTTGATATCCCTATGCGAATTGGCGCAGGAAGCGCAGATCGTTTTCGAAGAACTGGCGCAGGTCAGTCACGCCATACCGCAACATGGCGAAACGCTCCACACCAAGGCCAAAGGCATAGCCAGTGAAACGTTCAGGGTCGATACCCACTGACTCGAATACATGCGGATGCACCATGCCGCAGCCAAGTACTTCCATCCAGCCGCCCTCCCCGCCGACTGATGACCAGTCGATGTCCACCTCGGCAGAGGGTTCAGTAAAAGGGAAGTACGATGGGCGGAAGCGCAGCCTCACTTCACTTTCGAAGAAAGCATTAACAAAGGCCTGCAGGTCTGCTTTGAGGTCAGCAAAGCTGACGTTTTCTGCCACATAAAGCCCTTCTACCTG
>JBFKKS010000063.1:0-11584 GCA_041630955.1 Nevskiales bacterium | reverse complement strand
TGCGCCGAAGATCGGTGATGCCGGTAGCTGGGCCAAGGCCAATGCGGCAGGCCTGGACGCCATGGTGAAGAATGCCATCAACGGCAAGAATGCGATGCCGCCGCGTGGCGGCAATCCTGCACTGACCGATGATCAGATACGTGCCGCTGTGGAGAACATGCTTAAGCAAAGCGGCCTATAAAAGGTCCGGCGTAAGCCGGCATCACAAACTTGTCAGGAGATTGACATGAAGAAAAGTGTTTTGCTGGGTGCTTTGTTGGCTTTGCCGTTCGCCGCTGCGGCTGATGGACTGAGCTATAACTATATCCAACTGGATTGGGTTGCCGATACGGAACTGGATGGCGGAGGAGGCTCCGTAGATGGGGACGGTTTTGACATTAGCGGCGTATTCAGCATCAATGAATCCGTCTACCTACTAGGCAATTACGAGGACGTCAGCTACGACGGCGCAGGTGCGGACCTAGACCTGCAGTCAATCGGTATTGGTATTGGCGTACACAGCAACGCTTATACCGGTGGTATTGATGTCTTTGGCAACCTCACCTACGAGAACATAGAGCTTGAAGTGCCGGGCCTGTTCAAGGCCGACGGTAACGGCTTCGGCTTGGAAATCGGTGCCCGGACCGCGCTGGGAGCAAGCGCAGAGGGCTATATCAGCTATGAGTACAATGACATAGATGATGGCGAGGCGAACTTCTTCAAGCTGGGCGGCAATTTCGCTATCAACCCCAACTGGGCGATTACCGCCGAATATAGAACGGGTGATTATGAAGACCTGGACCGTGACGATCTGCGCATAGGTCTGCGTTACAACCTCTGATCAAGAGGTGACAAGAAACCGGGGCTTGCCCCGGTTTTTTATTTCGCTGGCATAATTCCGTATGTTTTCTATGCAGATACGGCCACGCTTGCTATTCTTAGCCCACCTAAAGGGGGAGAGACATGAAACGACTTCATTCAATTGCGTTTTTGACACTGTTACTACCATTTGCGGCTCAAGCCAGTTACAGCTACAGCTGGTTCGAGGTGGGTTATATCGGCGATGCAGAGCTGGAAACCACCACTGGCCGTGAAAATGGGGACGGAGTTGACGTGCGCGTGAACTTCCTGGCGGGTGACAACCTCTACATCACCGGTTATATCGATGAAATAGAAAGCAACGATACCCGGCAGGACATGGACAGTTTCGGTATCGGTTTCGGGTGGCATAACGATTTCGAAGCCAATGTCGGCCTGTTTGCGACCCTGACCTACGAAGATGTCGAAACACCGCTGAAAAACGACGACGGACTCGGCGTGGCAGCGGGGATTCGCTACAACGTGCAGGAAGACTTCGAGGCTTACGGCGGCATCAAATATGCGAAGTACGCTGACTCGGACGGTCGGTTCATCAACATCGGAGGCGTCTGGTCCTTCAGCCAGAATTATGCCCTCGTCGCCGAGTACACCACGGGTGATTACACCTTCGACGATATCCTGGATGAATTTGATCGCGAGCAAGTGCGACTGGCCTTACGCGTCCAGTTCTAACCTCCGCGCTTAGATAAAAAACCCCGCTGATGCGGGGTTTTTTTTGCAACGCTGCTTCAGACTTCGCCCAGCAAGGCCCGCAGCCCGGCCAGGTGCGACTGGCCTTCTGCCTGCTGCTCTTCACGTGTCTTTTCGCGGCCTGTTCTTCCCGGCCAGTCCAGATCGGCCTCTGGCAACTCCTCAAGAAAGGGGCTGGGAGTACATTCCACCCACTGCCCGGCCTGCTTGCGACGCTGTGCATAACTGATCATCAGTTCACGCCGGGCCCGCGTTATACCCACATACATCAGGCGGCGCTCTTCCTCGATATTACCCTCGTCCATGCTATTACGATGCGGCAGGATGCCTTCCTCCACGCCGACCAGGTAGACGAAATTGAACTCCAACCCTTTAGCGGCGTGCAGCGTCATGAGCTGCACCTGGTCACTGTCTTCATCCTCGCGCCGCTCAAGCATATCGATCAGGCCGAGTCGGCCCACCACCTCCGCCAGGCTCCGCGTCTTGGCGCCATCATCCACCAAGCGCTTAATCCATTGCACCAGCGCCTCGACATTTTTCCAGCGTCTTTCGGCTGCACGTTCGTCCTTGCACTGCTGCCGCAGCCAGTCGGGATACTCAATATCGGTGATCAATTGACGCAGCACGGCTTCAGCAGAGGCCGACTCGGCCATCTGCCCCAACCCTTCCATCCAACTGTGGAATTGTTGCAAGCGCCGTGCTGCCCGTGAATCCAGTCGTTCGGTCCAGGCAATTTCTCCTGCTGCCGCATAGAGACTTTGACGACGCGGCTGTGCGTAGGCGCCAAGTTTCTCCAGCGTTGCGGGGCCGATCTCGCGGCGCGGCAGGTTGATAACGCGCAGGAATGCGCGGTCATCATCCGGATTGACCAGCAACTTCAGATAGGCCAACAGGTCTTTGACTTCGGAGCGTTCGAAAAACGACTGTCCGCCACTGATCTTGTAGGGCAGGCTGTGCTCACGCAGCAATTGCTCGATCGGCTGGGCCTGATGGTTGCTGCGATAAAGGATCGCGTAATCGCCGTGCCGTCGGCCGTGGCGAATGCGGTTTGACAGCAGGTCTGTCACCACCTGGCGCGCTTCGTCTTCTGGGTCGGCACTGGGCGCGATGCGGATGGGTTCTCCAGGACCCAGGGCGCTCCACAACCGCTTGTCGAACTGCCGTGGATTACAGCCAATCAGCTCATTGGCCGCGTGCAGGATACGATTCGTCGAACGGTAATTCTGCTCCAGTTTGATCACTTCCAGGCGCGGAAAATGCTCGGCCAGTCGCTCCAGGTTATCGGGCCGAGCGCCACGCCAGGCATAGATCGACTGGTCATCATCGCCAACCACCGTAAAGGAAGCGCCCACGCCAGTCAGCCTTCTCAGCAACTCATACTGGGAACCGTTGGTGTCCTGGTATTCATCGACCAGCAGGTAGTGCAGACGCTGTTGCCAGCGCTGCAACACATCGGGCCGGGTATCGAACAGATGCAATGGCTGAGCAATCAGATCGTCAAAATCAACTGCATTGTAGGCCTGCAAATGACGTTGAAAGTCACCAAAAACCCCGGCCGCGCGTAATTCGTCGTCAGTTTGAGCAATCGCTACTGCCTGCTCCGGCCGCAGGCCATCATTTTTCCATTGAGAAATCTGCCAGGCAATGGCTTCTGGGGCAGCAGCCGACGGCACCAGTTCGCGCAGCAGGGTTTGCACATCCTGCGCATCGAAAATAGAAAACCCACGCTTATATCCCAGCAGACCGCCATCTTGCTGCAGAATCGTCATGCCCAGGCTATGGAACGTACTGACCGTAAGCCCTTGGCTTTGCGTCGCTGGCAGCAGGCGACCCACACGCTCACGCATCTCTCGCGCCGCCTTATTCGTAAAGGTAAGCGCAGCCACGTTACGCGGCGCGAAACCACAGTCACGAATCAGGTAGGCGATCTTATGCGTGATAACGCCGGTCTTGCCGCTGCCGGCGCCGGCCAGCACCAACAGCGGGCCGTCGATATGCTCAACGGCCTGTTGCTGTTGAGTGTTAAGTTGGGTTTGCTTCTTTATGGTCAAAGACATGTTGCCCAAACGCCTTAGCCGCACACCATGGCACGGCTTTTGCTGGCTTTGTAGCTGTGTTTATAGGGAGCCCGTAAGGCGCGGCATTGTAACAGGGCAGGCCAAAAATGCAGTCTTTGTCGTTCAGCGAGCAACTGGGCATTGCAAGCATCATTGCGCACCGCTAGGATGTCTGGCATTCAGAGGCTTGCTTGGCAGCTTGCAGCGAATGCGTTATAAACGCGTTGCAATGGATTTCGAGACCGAGTCTTTTGTTATGAGGACCGCCCGGGGGTTGGGATTTAAGCATTCTTCATTGAATGACCATCAGGCTCGTTAGAGCAATTAGGAGAGAGTAATGAGTAAAGTGAAAACGGCAGTAGCCGGACTTGTACTGGGCGCAACCGCCCTGACCAGTGGACAGGTAATGGCAGAAACATCTGGCAGCCTGAACATCACCAGTGAATACATGTTCCGTGGTATCCCGAGTAGCGGCGGTGCTGCGGTACAGGGCAGCCTGGATTGGAGTTCGCCCGGCGGTATCTACGCCGGTGTATGGGCTTCCAACACCTCGCCTGTATTCGATGGCAATGAATTTGATATTTACGTTGGCTGGGCCGGTGAAGTGGGCCAGGGCGTTGGCGTAGATCTGGGTCTGGTCTACTACGGTTTCCCGGAGCAGGATGAAGTCGGCGCAGATATCGACTACATCGAAGTCTACGGTGGCCTGTCCCTTGGCGGCCTGTCTGGCAGCATATACTACACCGATAACTACTTCGGCACGGATGAAGATGGTGTCTACTACACCGTGGCATACAGCCTCGGCCTGAGTGATACCGTTGATCTGGGCCTGCAGGTCGGCTTCAGTGCTGGCGATGGTGTTGAAGCCTTCATCGGCGACGAATACACCGACTGGAGCATTACCGTCAGCAAAGACCTGGGTGATGGCATGGGTGTCAGCTTCGGCTACGTTCAGACTGACCTCGACCTCGGCGCATTTGAAGACGAAGCCAAGTTCGTGGTTTCCGCCAGCAAAGAGTTCGTACTCTAAGCTGACGAGCAAGACAAAAGCGGGTCCTGGTTACAGGGCCCGCTTTTTTTATGCCTGCTGGCCTGCCTAAAGTCAGACCGCCAAGCCGCGCTACAGGCAGGCCCCGTCATCGACTAGCCCAGCCATGCGCACTTTTTTGGTGCGCTTTACGCACTATAATGGTGCGCGCAGTGATTCGTGTCACCGCATTACCCGGTATCCCAGCGCCTCGCTGATATGGCCGACCCCAACCTGCCCCTGTGCCTGCAAATCCGCTATGGTGCGGGCAACCCTGCGTACGCGATGTAGGGCACGGGCGGAGAGCGAGAAACGATCCATGGCTTGTTCCAGTAGTTGCCGCGAGGCCCCATCCAGTACCGCGTCCTGTTCCAGCTCTTTAACCCCCAGTTGCGCATTGGGTTTAGCACGACGTTCCTGCTGGCGGGCCCGCGCCGCCACAACCCGATCTCGAACCATGGCGCTGGATTCCGTGTACCCAACCGCTTCGTCCTCAGTTTGGAGCAGGGCAGACTTCTCTACCCGGGGCACCGTAATCTGCAAATCAATTCGATCCAGCAACGGCCCTGAGATACGGCCGGCATAACGCTGCACCTGATCAGCGGTACAACAGCAGCGTCCACTGGCGTCTCCCAGGTACCCACAGGGGCAGGGGTTCATGGCAGCGATCAACTGAAAACGACTGGGGAACTCTGCCTGCCGTGCCGCCCGGGAGATACTGATCCGTCCCGTCTCCAAGGGCTCGCGCAGCACTTCGAGTACCCGACGATCGAACTCTGGCAGTTCATCCAGAAACAGCACCCCATTATGTGCGAGGGTGATTTCACCGGGACGGGGGCTACTTCCGCCCCCGACCAGCGCTACAGCGGAGCTGGTGTGGTGAGGCGACCGGAAGGGCCGCTTTCCCCACAGCCTGTGATCGAAGCCACCGCCACTGATGGACTGGACTGCCGCAACCTCAAGGGCCTCACTTTCCGTCATCGGCGGCAAAATGCCGGCCAGGCGACAGGCCAGCATGCTCTTGCCACTGCCAGGCGGGCCCTGCATCAGTAGCGAATGATTGCCGGCAGCTGCAATCTCCAGTGCGCGTCTGGCCTGATGCTGGGCGCGAACATCGGCAAGATCCGGCATGGCATCAACGCCGTTAAGGGTGGGACACTGCGCTTGCTCAAGGGGTGATTGCCCTGTGAGAGCGGCCGCCACAGCCAATAGGCTTTTTGCGGCAAAACTCTCGCAATCACTGGCCAGCGCGGCTTCCGGCGCATTCACGACCGGTACGACCAGGCGGCGCCGATCGTCCCCGCAGGCCAGGGCAGCAGGCAAGGCACCTCGTATGGGTCTCAGGCCGCCCCCAAGCGAAAGCTCACCCAGGAACTCGTAGCGTTCGAGCTGATCCGTCTGTAGCTGCCCTGACGCAGCGAGAATCCCGAGAGCAATCGCCAGATCAAAACGGCCACCTTCCTTGGGCAGATCCGCCGGTGCCAGGTTTACGGTGATACGCCGTGCCGGAAACTGGTAACCGCTGTTGATAAGCGCAGCCCGCACCCGGTCCTTGCTCTCCTTGACCGCAGCCTCCGGCAAGCCAACCAGAGACAGTGAAGGCAAGCCATTACCCATATGCACTTCCACGCTTACCAGCGGTGCTTGCAGGCCGGTTTGGGCGCGGCTATAAACCGTGGCCAGGCTCATGGGTCCCTCTTGTTCTGTTCTTATCTGGGCTGTCCAGTCTGAACGACTCGGGGGCTGCATTCTGTGACCTGGAGCACGAAACCAGGATTTATTCTTAGGGTTGTCTTTCCAGTGCCTTTTCCAGGGCGGACAGCTGGCTTTCCAACTGCTCAAGACGCGCGCGGGTCTTTTGCAATACCGCTTTCTGGACCTCGAATTCTTCGCGACTGATCAGATCAAGCCGCTCCAGACCACCCTGAAGGACGGCGCGAAAATTCTGCTCCATCTCTTCACGCAGGCCAGCCAGACCTGGCGGCATGAAACCAGCCAGACGACGAACCAGTTCATCTATCTGTGAGGGGTCAATGGGTGAGGGACCGGTATCTTTCATGCCGACAGTTTAACCGCTTTGTCCGCAAACGGGGACCATATGATTGCACCATTTTTGTGCACCAGGCCCCGTTTTGGGCCTGTTCAATGCTCAAACGGCCCTAAATAACGTTGGCACAGGAAATGCTAGTACAACCCACGTGATGATTTCGGGCCGTTCCATTTTGGGGCGGTATACCCATGCATAAGGAGCAACAGATGAAATTGGTTACAGCCATCATCAAGCCATTCAAGCTCGACGAAGTACGTGAAGCCCTGTCGGATATCGGCGTGCAGGGCATCACCGTGACTGAAGTAAAGGGCTTTGGCCGTCAGAAGGGGCATACGGAACTTTACCGTGGTGCCGAATATGTCGTGGACTTCCTGCCCAAGGTGAAAATCGATGTGGCCGTGGACGAGAGCATTCTCGACCAGTCTATCGAGGCCATTACCAAGGCAGCCCACACCGGCAAGATCGGGGACGGCAAGATATTTGTCACCTCACTCGAACAGGCAATCCGGATTCGCACCAGCGAGACCGGCACAGAAGCCCTTTAACTTTTATTTATTCCAACATTCCCTTATGGAGGAACTATCGTGGAAATCGTAGACGTCAGAGAAGTCGCCTACGCGCTCGACACCTTTTATTTCTTGGTGATGGGCGCTCTGGTGATGTGGATGGCCGCTGGCTTTACCATGCTGGAGGCGGGTCTGGTTCGGTCCAAGAATACGGCTGAAATCCTGACCAAGAACGTAGGCCTGTATTCCATTGCCTGCATCATGTACATGATCTGTGGATACAACCTCATGTATCCCGCCGATGGCACGGGTGTCTGGCCAGCGCTGGACTGGATGCTGTCAGCCGATGACAACACAACCGAAGCCGTTCTGGCTGGTGGGGAAGACGCACCCTACTACTCCAGCCTGTCGGACTTCTTCTTCCAGGTGGTGTTCGTGGCTACCGCCATGTCGATCGTATCCGGTGCCGTGGCTGAACGTATGAAGCTATGGAGCTTCTTCGTATTCGCCATCTTCATGACCGGCCTGATCTACCCGATCCAGGGCTACTGGAAGTGGGGCGGTGGTTTCCTCGATGAGCTGGGCTTCCTCGACTTCGCCGGTTCCGGTGTAGTGCATATGTGTGGTGCAGCCGCAGCCCTGGCTGGCGTGCTGCTACTCGGCGCACGTGCCGGCAAGTATGGCAAGGACGGCAAGATCAACCCGATCCCGGGCGCCAACCTGCCACTGGCCGCCATCGGTACCCTGATTCTGTGGCTGGGCTGGTTCGGCTTTAACGGTGGCTCTGAGTTGAAGGTGTCCAACGTGGAAGAGGCCAACGCTGTCGCTCGTGTGATCGTGAACACCAACATGGCTGCCGCCGGTGGCCTGGTTGCTGCCCTGCTGGTTGCGCATGCCGTGTTCACCAAGGCCGACCTGACCATGGCCTTGAACGGAGCACTGGCTGGCCTGGTGGCAATCACTGCTGAACCACTGACACCGACGCCGCTAGAGGCAACCCTGATTGGTGGTGTGGGTGGCCTGATCGTCGTGTTCTCCATCATCCTGCTCGACAAGCTCAAGCTGGATGACCCCGTCGGTGCCATCTCGGTACACGGCGTGGTTGGGATCTGGGGCCTGCTGGCAGTCTGCCTGACCAATGGCGATGCCACACTCAAGGCACAGCTGATCGGTATCGGCGTGATTTTCGCCTGGACCTTTGTCACCAGCCTGATCGTATGGAGTGTCATCAAGGGCCTGATGGGCATTCGCGTCAGCCAGGAAGACGAGTACAACGGTGTCGACCTGTCTGAATGTGGCCTCGAGGCCTATCCGGAATTCAGCTCGGGACGTTAGTCACGAACTGAATCAACACGGATGTTTATGGCGGGGGCTTAGGCCCCCGCTTTTTTTTGCTCTTAACAAAGGCTAGACTCCTCCGCTGCTAACTAAAAGTTAAACAGGGATAGGGAGGAGACCCATGAGCCTTGATTTGATACGACGCCGCGCGGTGTTATTGGCCAGCCTGCTGCTGGTACTGCCCGGAAGCGCACTGGCCGATGAACTGAACGGTGCGGATACCGCCTGGATTCTGACCTCCACAGCCCTCGTGCTGTTCATGACCATTCCAGGTTTGTCGCTGTTTTACGCGGGACTGGTGCGGTCCAAGAACGTGCTCTCGGTATTGATGCAATGCTTCGCCATTACCTGCTTGATGTCCTTGCTGTGGCTGGCTTACGGCTACAGCATCGCCTTTGCCGATGGCAACGCGTACTACGGCGGACTGTCGAAGGCTTTCTTTTCCGGTGTCAGCAAGGAATCGCTGGCCGGGACAATTCCTGAAAGCGTGTTTGGCATGTTCCAGATGACCTTCGCCATCATCACCCCGGCCCTGATCGTGGGTGGTTTTGCCGAGCGCATGCGCTTCTCAGCCATGCTGTGGTTCTCGGCACTGTGGTTTACCTTCGTCTACGCACCGATCACCCACTGGGTCTGGGGTGGCGGCTGGCTTGGCCAGATGGGCCTGCTGGATTTCGCCGGCGGGACGGTAGTGCATATCACGGCCGGTGTCGGCGCGCTGGTTGCAGCCGTGGTACTAGGCAAGCGCACAGGCTTTCCGGAACGGCCCATGCCGCCACACAACCTGACCATAACCGTAGCCGGCGCTGGCATGCTGTGGGTAGGATGGTTTGGCTTTAACGCCGGCAGTGCGCTGGCTGCCAACGGGGATGCCGGCATGGCCATGCTGGTAACGCACATCTCAGCGGCCGCTGGCTCGCTGGCCTGGATGGCCATGGAGCGCATCAAGTTTGGCAAGCCCTCGGTTCTGGGTATCGTCACCGGTATGGTCGCGGGCCTGGGTACCATCACACCGGCTTCGGGTTTTGTGGGACCAGCGGGGGCCCTGGTGATTGGCCTGACTGCGGGCGTGACCTGTTTTACCGCCACCCAGATCATCAAGCGCGTGCTCAAAATCGATGACTCGCTGGACGTTTTCCCCGTGCACGGCGTTGGCGGCATTCTGGGTACCATGCTGGCCGGCGTGTTTGCCTGTGATCAGCTTGGCATCTTCAGTGGACATGGTTATGCCGAGGGCATGACCATGGGCTCCCAGCTCACCGTTCAGGCCACCGGTGTTGTCGCAACCCTGGTTTACACCGCGGTCGTGACCTTCGTCATCCTCAAGGTCGTTGGCCTGATCAGCCCACTAAGGGTCGACGCCGAAGGCGAGACGCGAGGTCTTGATCTCACCGAACACGATGAACGCGGCTATGATTTGTAGCAGGGCTGGCGTCGTCTCGACTAAACTAACTGACCAGATTTAAGGGGTCGAAAAATGAAATTGATTACTGCCGTTATCAAACCATTCCGCGTCGATGATGTGCGAGAGGCCCTGGCCGACGTAGGCGTACAGGGCATCACGCTGACCGAGGTCAAGGGCTTCGGTCGCCAGAAAGGCCATACCGAACTCTATCGCGGGGCTGAATATGTGGTGGACTTTCTGCCCAAGGTAAAACTGGAAATCGCAGTCGATGCAGATCAGGTGGATGCTGTCACGGAGGCAATTATCAAGGCAGCCAAGACCGGCCAGATCGGCGATGGCAAGATTTTCGTGTCCGATCTGGAACAGGTTATTCGCATCCGCACGGGCGAGACCGGCCCGGACGCGCTCTAACGCTTAGACTGTTGAAAAAGGACGCTGCGGCGTCCTTTTTTATGTCCTGCTATTTCAGTTTATTGTGCCGGCCATCACAAAACGGCTTACGCCTTGAATGCTTGCAGCCACACAACCACACCACACCGTCTTTTGGTCCGACGCTAAATTGCAACGGGGTGAAAGCAGTACCCGCGTGCGAGCCATCACAAAATGGCTGCGTCTTTGAACGTCCGCAGGCACACCATTGATATTCGCCGGGGGAAAGCGCCTGTGCATACGGGGCGCGCTGGGGAATAACGGGTTTGGGTGGCTCAGGCATAATTCGACTCCAATGCGGTATTGCAACCATCGCCCTACACGGTGTTCCAATAGAGCATCAACACCTATACTAGGTTAAAGATTCTGGAGCATGGTATGAACAAGGTTCTAATAGTACTTCTGATCGGCTGTCTGGGCGTGACTGCATCAGCTTCGGCCCAAGGAGTCTACAAATACGTCAAGGATGGCAAGGTTGTATACAGCGACCAGCCACCACCCAGTGTTGAAGCCGAAAAAATAGAAGCCTATAGCAACAAGCAGACAGGCAGTTCTCCTGCGACTGAACCGCCCAGCACTAAACCAGCAGACAGTAAACGGGCAGCAATCCGTTCACAGGAATGCGACAAGGCCCGGGCCCGGCTTGTCCAGTATCAGAATGCGCCAACACTGGTCCAGAGCAACCTCAAGGGCGAACAGAAAGAACTGACGGCCAGCGAACGCATTGATGTCATCGTCCGCGCCCAGACAGACGTCAACCAGCTGTGTGACGAACAGCCCGCCTCACCCGCCAGGAACCAGGGTGGTGGCAACTTTACCGCAGACGTTAACGTCAACGACGCCAGCAACCCCTGAACATCTAAACAGGCTATTAGCGGCGAGCCTGCCTCAACCGGGCAGGGCAGCCTTCACAAACGGCGGCACGGCCAGTGCGGCGCGGTGAATATCAGCGCTGTAATACTGCGTCTGAAGAACAGCATCGTCGATATCCGCAAAGCGCACTGCCTGGCCGGCATCCTTCAGGGCATGTGTAGATGACCACCAACCGGATGGGTACAGCGGTTGTGGAAAACTGAGCAGCCGCGTATCGACAAATCCGGCGGCGCGCATTTCCTGATGCATGGCGGTCACGATCGGCAGATGCAGAAATGGCGATTCACTCTGTTGCACCATGATGCCCTGCGCGCCCAGGGCACGGTGCACATCGGCATAAAAGGCGCGGTT
>JBFKKS010000062.1:0-11691 GCA_041630955.1 Nevskiales bacterium | reverse complement strand
GTCATCCGGGCGAGTCGGCATCTCGGTCCGGTTAACCTTGTGAATCCACTGATCGACCGCTTCTTTGTACACTTGTTGGCGCTTGACGGTGTCCAGCTGCTTGTTGAGGACGCGATTGATCACCATGTTGGCAATACGCGGGTCCTTGGTTTCAGACAGGCAGCGACGGGCACGTGCCATGAATGCGTGAGCACGGTGCAAGGCGTAGGGGTTGCCCTGGCTCAGCAGGTAGGCCTGGGCAGCGCGGGCGGTTTCGAGCGCCCAGAACTGCATTCCAGCATCGCTCCATTGTTGTTCGATAAACTGCGCAACATCGTCGCGAATACCATCGCGGTTGGCATCCTGGCCTTCGATTGCAGAGGTCTGCCACTTCACTGCCAGAGCCGGTGTTGTGAACAGGCCGCAGGCGCATATGATCAGGCAGGTCTTTGTTTGTGACGGCAAGCGTCGTAACATGTTCTTCATAAGCGCTGAATATAGTGCATGCGGCGGGCGAGTGTAACGCCAGCCCCCAAACATGGTGATCGAGGCTACAGCCACGATACAGGGAGAGATGAGGACAAGATGCTCGATTTGCCACCCTGCGTAGAGCAGGCCGCGGAAGTTTACCAATTGCCGGTCGAGATTATCCAGGCGATCCACACTATTGAGGGTGGGCGTCGTGGACAAATGGTCGGGCCAAACCGTAATGGCACTTATGACATGGGGCCGATGCAGATTAATACCATCTGGCTGCCTGAGCTGGCCAAGCATGGCATCAGCAAACATGATGTGCTCAACGATACCTGTACCAACATCGCCATCGGTGCATGGATCTATCGTCAGGAACTGAACAAGTTTCGCGACTACGAGCTGGCAGCGGCCGCCTATAATGCCGGACCCAGCAATATCGGTGCCGGAAGAAAGTATGCACGCAAGGTGATGAGCGTGTTCCGTCGCCTGCTGAGTCGCCGTGAGGCCGCACGCGAACCGGTTGAATAGCTCGCTACGAATCCCCCATGAGTCCACTTGGCAACCCACTGACCGACCGCGCCAGCGACGCGGAACGCAAGACGCTATCACTAACCTACGTGCTGTATGCGATCGGCATATTTGTCCCTCTTGCGGCCCTGATTGGCGTCATTATCAATCACGCCCGCATTAACGAGGTTAACTCGGGGTTTGCACGCAACCACCATAGATGGCTCATGCGCAGTTTCTGGTTCACCGTGCTGTGGGCCAGCGTGGGCGGTTTTCTATCGGGTGTCGGGGTTGGTGTGATACTGATCTTTTTCGCCTACCTCTGGTACATCTACCGGATCGTTCGGGGCGGACTGAATTTCCTGGAAAGCAAGACATTGCCGCTGCCGAATTGATCGATGGGTCTGTCGATCTACCAAGTCGATGCCTTTACGAACCAGCTGTTTGGCGGCAATCCGGCAGCCATTGTGCCGTTGCCAGCCTGGCTTGATAAAGCGCAAATGCAGTCCATTGCGGCTGAGAACAATTTAGCCGAGACCGCTTTTTTCGTACCGCTGGATGATGGGAAGGCTGATTTTGAACTGCGCTGGTTTACCCCGACGGTCGAGGTTGATCTCTGCGGTCATGCCACACTTGCAACGGCCTGGTTGTTGTTTAATGAGCTTGGTCTTGGCAAGGATATTGTGCAGTTTGCGACCCGCAGTGGTGTGCTAACTGCGCGCAAGATGCGAGACGTGGTGCAAATCGATTTGCCCGCGCGCCTGTCGAAGCCGGTTACCTGCCCACAGGCGCTGCTTGACGGGCTTGGTTGTGCGCCGGACACGGTGCGTAGCGGCGCCAACCTGATTGCCGTTTGCAGCACCCAGGCGCAGATTCAGGCCATGCACCCTGACTTCCCGTGCCTGGCGCAGTTGCATCCGCAAGCTGTGATCGTGACTGCCCCGGGTGATGAGGCCGATGTGGTATCGCGTTTCTTCGGGCCATCCTTCGGCATCAACGAGGATCCTGTGACCGGCTCGGCGCATGCCGACCTGGCCCCGTACTGGTGTGAGCGTTTGGGCCGCAACCAGTTCAGCGCACGACAACTGTCCACGCGTGGCGGAGAACTGGAGGTGGCACTGTCCGCTGACCGGGTGCTGTTAAGCGGTCACGCCGTGCTCTATCTCAGGGGCGAGATTGCGCTACCAGCCTGAGCCGGTGATGGCTCATGGTGCCAAACGTAGCTTGCCGGTACGCACCCGTTGCGGGTGATCGCCTACTGGCACACTGGCGATTTCTTTTGCCGTGGCAAAGTCGATCACCGATACACGGTCCTGCTCACTGATGGAGACATAGCAATGCTTGCCGTCGGCACTCTCGGTCGACCAGTATGGTTTGGCGCCCAGTGCCTTTTCAGAAAGCTGGATGATTTTGTAGTTAAAGCTTTCGCGATCGACAATGGCCGCATAGCCCGACATGGTGCCCGCAACACACAACTTGGTGCCGGCATGGTTCAGGGCCAGCCCATGGTGGGCGGAATTGAGCTGGTACTTGCGATAGGGCAGGCGCACGATTTCGTTGGGTACCGGCAGTTCCAGCTTGCGTGTGATCTTGTCATTGACCAGATCGTATTCAAAGAAGCCGTGGAAAAAGGACACCTGTAGGTAGGCGAATTTTTCATCCGGCGTGACCGCCATGGGGCGCACGGCGGAGTCCAGCCAGGGGTAGCCGAATTCTTCCAGTTTCTTACCGATATCGACCAGCTTCAGGGTCTCGTAGGTCTTCGCATCCACCACCTGGAACAGGCGCTCGCCTTTAAGCCAGTCCAGCCATTTGCTGGTCGTAGGGATGAAAACCCGACCGATGCTGGCGTGGTATATACGCGCACCGTCGCGCGAATAATTGCTTTCATGCGGCTGATCGCCGGTTTCAAATTCGGCGATGATCTTGCCGCTGGCAGTATCAATCGCATGTACCTTGCGGGCAGTGGACGCAGAAACCAGGAAGACCTTGCCGTCGGGAGAGATGGCGGCATGGTCGGCCCGTAGTCCTTCAACGGGCGTGCGCCAGACGATTTCACCGCTGTTCACATCAATGGCGATGGCATCGGCAAAGCTGGGGCGCGAGACATACAGCAGCCGCCCGTCCTTGGAGGGGAACAGGTCATCGACCAGCTGGTCATGACCCTCGCCAATTACATGGCGAATAAACTGGAAAGGCACCCAGCGCAGCGGATTACGATTGATCTCGGACATGCGCTCATCGCGGTCGGGCACCAGGTCCAGCTTTTTGATGATTTCGTAAGTCCGCGGATCAAAAACTTCGGCAGTGCCGTCCCAGTTGCTGCCAACAACCACCACATCGCGCAGGGGGGCGTTTTCTTCGGCCCGGCCTGTCAGGCAGACCATGCCAAGCAACAGGCCAAGCAGGAGTCGTTGAGCGAAATGGCCGGGTCTTGGCGAGCGATGGTTGGGCATAACGGTTTTGAACATTGATGGGTCCTTGGCGAATCCGTAGTGGAATTCTATTGAACTTGGGTCATCGCCGCTAATCCCGGGCAGTTTGCAGGTAGTGAAGACTGAATTTACTCTCTGCGTCGGTCCAGGAGGTAGCGCTGGTCCAACCGGCTTTGGCGGCGAGAGCGGTAAAATCCTCAATGCTGTACTTGTAGGAATGTTCGGTGCAGATGGCTTCATCCAGTTCAAAGTCAAAGTGACTCGACCCGTTAATCTGAATCTGCTGTTCACGTTTGCTGATCAGCCACATGCGCACGGCACCGGTATGCGCGTCATAGTCGGCGTAATGCTCAAAGGCATTCAGGTCAAAATCGGCACCCAGTTCTCGATTAAGCCGCCGCAGGAGGTTCAGGTTGAATTCGGCGGTGATGCCCTGTTCGTCATTGTAGGCGGCTTCGATTACTCGGCGGTCCTTCTTGAGGTCGACGCCGATCAGCAGCGCGCCGTCCTCGCCGAGCCCTTCACGCCAGTGCCGCAACAGCCCAATGGCTGCTTCTGGGGCGAAGTTGCCAATCGTTGAGCCGGGGAAATAGATCAGCTTGTTGGGCGCCGCTTGCACCTCTGCCGGCCATTCAAGCGGGTGACTGAAGTCGGCACAGACAGGCAACACCGCCAGTTCGGGAAAGTCGAGTGCCAGTTCACTGGCATAAGCGATGAGCTGTTGCCGCGCCACATCAATGGGTACGTAGGCCGCCGGTTGAAGCAGCGCATCAAGTAGCAGGCGGGTTTTGATACCGCTGCCACTGCCGGGTTCGATAACCGTACAGTGTGGGCCTATGCGGTCGGCAATGGCGGGCAGATGCTGCGACAGAATTTGCAATTCGGTACGTGTCGGGTAGTACTCATCCAGTTCGCAGATCTGTTCAAACAGCTCGGCCCCGCGCTGATCATAAAAATATTTGCTTGGCAGACTTCTATGTTCGGCACTGAGTCCGGCTATGACGTCTGCCAGCAGAGTATCCGTATCGGGCTCGAGGTCGAGCAGGTCGAACTCGGGAGAGGCTGGATGGCGCTGGATATTATCTGCGGTCTTCATCGGGTCGTTTTTGCCTGAAGGTTTCTGGCCAGCCGCAGCCCGGCGTACTGCCAGCGCTGCTGAGGGTAGAAGAAGTTACGGTAGCTTGGTCGGTAGTGGCTGCTGGGTGTCACGCAGGCGCCACCGCGCAGTACGGACTGGCTGCACATGAATTTGGCATTGTATTCGCCCAATGCACCCGCAGGTGGCTGATAACCCGGGTAGGGGCCATAGGTACTCGCCGTCCACTCCCACACGCCACCATGGAAAAAGCTGGCTGATTTGCCAGGGTGAGCATCACTGAGCGCGCCCGGCTGATAGCGGCCTGATTCGGCGAAGTCGCCGGTAATGGGCTGTTTGCTGGCAACAGTTTCCCACTCTGCCTCGGTAGGCAACCGGGCACCTGCCCAGCGTGCATAGGCATCGGCCTCGTAAAGGCTCAGGTGCACCACCGGTTCATGCGCATTGACGGGACGCGGTCCATGCAGGGTGTAATGCCACCATTCGCTGTCGCGCTGCTCCCAGTACAGGGGTGCCTGCCAGCTCTCGGCCTGAATCTGGGTCCATGCATCGGATAGCCACAGGGTTGGCTCAGCATAGCCACCCTCTTCGATAAAGCGCAGGTAGTCAGCGTTAGTGACGGGCCGATCCGCGATGGCGTAGGCATCCAGCCATACCCGGTGTCGGGGGCCTTCATTGTCATAAGCGAAGGTTTTTCCATCGTGGCCAATCTCGCGAATGCCCTCGGGCTGTTCAATCCACCCCTGCTCGATAGCCTCGCCCCGAACCTCGGGCTGCGCCTGATAGACCGGTAGCAGGGGATTGCTGGCAAACACGTGCTTGATGTCCATGAGCAGCAGTTCCTGGTGCTGCTGCTCATGATTAAGGCCGATCGTACAGAGTCGGTTCACTTCCGGCTCGCCCAGTGCCAGCAGGTCCAGCATGTGGGTATCCACATGGGCGCGATACTCCATAACCTGTGCCACCGTGGGGCGGGACAGGATGCCACGACGAGGGCGTGCATGACGGGCACCGAGGGTCTCGTAGTAGGAATTGAACAGGAAGCCGTAGCCGGGGTGAAACTCACGGTAGTCGGGCAGATAGGCTTTGAGAAGCAATGTTTCAAAAAACCAGCTGGTATGTGCCAGATGCCACTTGGTCGGACTCACATCATCCATGGTCTGGATGCAGTAATCCTCGACTTCCAGGGGCTGGCAAAGTGCTTCGCTGGTCGCACGCACATGCCGATAATGCCCGGCCAGGGATTCGGCAGTGGCTTCCGGGTGGTGGTTGTGGGTCTGCGGACTCGGCACGCTGTTACGACTCTTTTTACTGACTTAACCCTGACAGACCATAGCAGATTGCCTGTTTAGACTGTATGACAGGGAGTCTAGTCCAGGACCGAAACCGCATCCCTGGCACGACAGGCCTTGGCCACTGCCGTGTCGATGCTGTCTGCGCGTGCCAGCGCGACGCCCATGCGGCGACGTCCCTTGACCTCGGGTTTGCCGAACAGACGCAACTGCGTATCCGGTTCGGCCAGCGCGGCGTCCATACCGATGAACTGCGGACCTTGCCGATCGCCCTCGACCAGTATGGCGGCCGAGGCTGAAGGGCCGGTTTGATGGATGTTGGGAATCGGCAGACCCAGAATGGCACGCGCATGCAGGGCAAATTCGGACAGATCCTGGGAAATCAGCGTGACCAGTCCGGTGTCATGCGGACGGGGTGAAACCTCGCTGAACCAGACGTTATCGCCCTTGATAAACAGCTCCACACCAAATACACCCTGGCCGCCGAGGTTCTCAGTGACGGCCACTGCAATGCGCTCAGCTTCGGCACGGGCAGCCCTCGACATGGGTTGTGGCTGCCAGCTTTCACGATAGTCGCCGTCTTCCTGTCGGTGGCCGATGGGTGCGCAGAAAGCGGTGCCGCCGGCATGGCGGACGGTGAGCAGGGTGATCTCGTAATCAAAGTCGATAAAGCCTTCGACAATCACCCGGCCGGCGCCCGCCCGGCCGCCGCTCTGGGCATAGTTCCAGGCCGGCTGGATATCGGCCTCGCCCTTGAGCGTGCTTTGCCCCTTGCCTGATGAGGACATCACCGGTTTGACCACGCAGGGCAGGCCGATTTGCCCGACTGCCGCGAGGTACTCAGCTTCACTGTCCGCGAAGCGGTAGGGTGAGGTAGGCAGCTTCAGTTCTTCGGCCACCAGTCGGCGAATCCCTTCCCGGTCCATCGTGAGTCGAGCGGCGCGTGCGGTCGGGATCACGGTAAAGCCTTCGCTTTCCAGTTCCAGCAGCGTGGGGGTGGCGATGGCCTCAATCTCGGGCACGATCAGGTCAGGCTGCTCGGCTTCGATCACGGCACGCAGGGCCACGGCATCGAGCATGTCGATCACATGGCTGCGATGCGCCACCTGCATGGCAGGCGCGTGGGCATAGCGATCTACAGCGATCACTTCCACGCCTAATCGCTGAAGTTCGATGACCACCTCTTTGCCAAGTTCACCGCAACCGAGCATGAGCACGCGCGTTGCATTGTCTGTGAGGGGCGTGCCGAGCGTTCTAGTCATGTTGCAGTCCTTTAAGTGCCTGATGTTCGCGAAGGCGGAAGTATGGACGAAGCAGCCACATGCCGAAAACCCAGCCCATGGCGGCAGTGATGGCATCGCCCAGCCGGTTGGCTGTTAACGGATGAACGACATGGTCGTAAAACCACAGCACCGGCTGGCGCTTGAGCCGAAAGGTGACGTCCAGCAGAAAGAATAGCTGCCACCAATGCAAGCGGCTGAGATGGCCTATGTTCAACAGGGCCTGCCAGGTGCCGTGTAAACCGCGTTGCCTGGCGATGTCGGCAAACAGCCTGAAGTAGGGCGTCAGCAGTAGCCGACCCGTGGCATCCTGACTCTGGTAAAGACGTGGCGACTGCGCGATGAACTCGGGTATGTCTGCGGCCTCGGCAATCACGATGAAGGCCATCAGCAGATAACGGCCAGCGCCCTCGGTCTCAAAGCGACGCGCTGAGGTGGTCAACTTGCCCGGAAGCGTGATCCAGTGGCCCGTTGCCCGCCCCTTGTGCGTGACGCGCTCGGCCAGCCGCAGGTCTTCCAGGAACGGCAGGGATTCGTCGAAGCGGCCGAGTTCCTGAAAGTAGTCGCGATGCAGCAACATGCCCTGATCGCCGTTCACGCAGTAGGGGCGATTGAGCGCGGTTTTGGCTTCCATATAGCGAAACAGCAGGCGCTGGTGATGCGGGCGCTGACGGTCAAAATGTAAGCGAAAGTGCCCCGCAATCCGCTTATCATCAGCGGTTGTCTGCGCCTGCCGCAGGGTCCGCAGGGCATCGGCCAGCAACTGCTCATCATTAATCCGGGAATCCGCATGCAGAAACAGCAGCCAGTCGCCACGGGCTTGCCCGGCGGCCTTGTTCATTTGTGCGCCACGGCCACGCCCTGCCTGGATCAAGCGGGCACCGAACCGTCGGGCCTGCTCAGGGCTTTCATCTGTCGAGCCGCCGTCGGCGACCAGCACATCTAAATCGATATGGCGCTGTCGGTCGAGGTCCTGCAGCAGTAGCGGCAGGGTTGCTGCCTCGTTGAGGCAGGGGATGATCACGCTGAGTATCGGCTGGTCGGCATCAGCCGACTGCAAGTGGGCTGTCATTGCCTGGCCGGCAGACCGAATTGTTCGGCCAGCCACTGGGGAATGCGTTCTTCCAGCCAGTAATGCGGCCCCCCGAAGCGATTGCTGGCGACAAACCCGACGTGACCTCCCTGCGGGCTGACCTCGACCCTGAGCTGGTCGGAAATCTGGTCTTCCCGCGGCACGATATCGGGTGACATGAACGGGTCGTCGAGCGCATGAATAGCCAGCGTGGGCACACGGATGTTGTGCAGGTAACCGATGCAGCTCGCCTCCTGGTAATAATGTGTCACGTCCCGGAAGCCGTGCAGTGGCGCGGTGATGGCATCGTCGTAACTGAAGAAGTCGGTCAGCTCTTCCAGGTTGGGCAGTTCAAAGGGTGCATCCATTGGTCCGTCAAACTTTTCGCGTACCTTGTGGCGTAGTTCTTTCAGCAACTTGTTCTGGTAACCACGCGACAGGCCCTTGTTAATCGCGATCGCGCACTTGGCCAGGTCAAAGGGTGGCGATACTGCCACGCCGGTCACCACAGGTGCCTCGCTGCCCTGTTCTCCCAGCCACTTGAGCAGTACGTTGCCCCCCAGTGAATAGCCGATGACGGCAATGGGCGTATTCGGTTCGCGCCGCCTGAGCAAGCGCACCAGGTAATCCACGTCCCCTGTGTCTCCGGAATGGTAGGAGCGTGGCAGGCGATTGAGTTCGCCGCTTTGCCCGCGGAAGTTCATCAGCACTGAGCGGCAACCGATTGCATGCAGGGCATTCATCTGGCCACGCGCGTACTTCGATTCGATAGAGCCGGTCAGGCCGTGCAGGATGACAACAATCGGACCCTGTGGGTTGCCAGAATCCGCCGTGCGCCAGTCGATATCAATGAAATCGCCATCGGGCAACTCGATACGCTCGCGGCTGATGGGCAGGCCTGGCATGCGGCGTATCACCCCGGCCCACAGTGTTTGGGCATGCGGGCTCCTGAGCCAGGCTGCGGGTTGAAAGGCACTTTGGGTTAGCATTGCCACAGAATATCAAAGGCATAAAAAAAGCGGGCCGAAGCCCGCTTGATCAAAACTGACGCAACGTTATTTCGCAGACTTCGCCACGAACTTCTTGTCATCATTTTTCTTGACGTCCGCCTCGCTGAAGCTGCTTTGCAGGCACAGCCCAGTGGATGGGTGGCGCAGTTGCACTACCACGTCGCCCTCCAGTGGTAGCGCAGGCGGGTTCAGGCTCTTGACTTGGGCCTTGCCGTTCTTGAGCAATGCTTTTTTAACCCCCGACGGTGAGGCGGATTTGCTCTTGTACAGGTGCTTCTTGACCGAGGCATCCTTGGCAAGCTTGGTTTTCCAGCCCGACTTGG
The DNA here is from genome assembly GCA_041630955.1 of Nevskiales bacterium. Taxonomy (GTDB): domain Bacteria; phylum Pseudomonadota; class Gammaproteobacteria; order Nevskiales; family CAJXLF01; genus JBFKKS01. The sequence continues at coordinate 2,223 of JBFKKS010000062.1, read as the reverse complement.
TAGCTTTGTCGAACTCACCATCGGGAATATCCAGGCCACGCAGATCGTGTGCATTTGCATCGTAGAAGCACAGGGCCAGGCCATCACTTGCGGGTACGCCCAGCAGGGCATCATTCACGTCCAACTCAGCGCTCTGGTATTTCCACAGGACGGTTTTGCCGGCCTTGATTTTGAGGATTGATTGGTCAGCCTCAACACAGCCCGTTTTGTCCATTAAAAATGGGCAGATGGCGCTGCTGTCGTTGAAGTCGCCGCTATCGTCTGACCCTGCTTCTACATTCAGGGTCCAGCTATTCAGTGTGGGCTGGTCGTACTCAAAATGATCCCCAACACATAGCGTCCAGTTGCCTTGTGCAAGCCTGCCGTTGAATCCGGCGAAGTCCGGCAGCCCGTTGGCCTGATCCGGATTGGGGAAATAGTCGCATTCACCGTCGTCTCTACAAACGGCGGTAGTATCTTGCATCACCGTATAAGCGGCACCCATCATTTCGGCATCGTCTGGGTTATCGTCGGCGAAGTTAATCGCAACTGCCCAGTCAGCGCTGCTTCCCCATACACCGTCTTGTGTAGTGCCGTCATCAGGCGAGGATAGCCCTGGTCTATGTAGCAGGGTCAGTACAGCGCCATCAGGGCTTTGCAGCTTGATGACAAGATCACCGATCCAAGTCATGTCCATGTCGATATCCACATTGACATCAATGATATTACCGCTGATGTCGCCGGTGGTATCGATAACATCGCAATCCATGCCTGCAGATGGGCCAAACCCGAGGGTGGGTTCACCGCTGGTCCCGGTATAAGCCCCATCGGTAATGAGCAGTTCTGGTGTGGAGGTTTCGCTATAGGCGAAAACGCTGGTTGTTGACGCAAGCAGTACCATGCCAGCGCCGATCAGCCGTAAAGAATAGGATTTCATGAGGGGCCTTCCTTGGTGTTTCTCAGATTCGTCCGTGCGTTAGCATGGCGCGTGTGAATCGAAAGCAAAAAAAAACCGGGCAAATTGCCCGGTTGGATAATTGTGGTGCGCAGTTTATCTGGCTGGAGAGAAATGCTCAAGTGTGCGCACGAAGTCCTGTCCGGCATCGGGCAGCTTGCTGCGACTCGTGGTGGAAAGGATTTCGTTGGGGCCGATGTTGGGGTCGCTGTAGAAATCGGCATTGGAGGTGTCGTCGATCTGCAGGGCTGCGCCCTCGGCAGAGACGCCCGCAAACAGCCCGCGCGAGCGAGAGTAGGAATAGGCCTCGGATTTAAACTGGATGTCAGTGCTGGCCGACGCCTGGCGGCCAAGCGGGCCGGCGGCAATGGCCACATCACCGCCCAGCGTGATTTTGCCCTTGGTGATCTGTTCGATGCTCTTCTTGCTCTTGAAGACCAGGATCAGGTCGGTCGATGAGGCACCGATCTGGAAGCCAACACTGGCTCCGGTCAGGGTGATAAATGTGGGGTTGGACCAGCGGCCGCTGTCGGTGCGTACCGACATCAGGCCTTCACCACGGCGCCCGCCAAAGATGAAACCAACCTTGAGTACGTCCGGTATCACGGCAATCGCATAGGCTTGCTGTAACAGGCGAGGTGGAATGCCGTCCTCCGGAATGGTGGCAAGTTCGCGCAACACAACTGCCGCGTCGCTGGCCTTCTTTTCTTCCGAAGATCCGGCAATGGCAGCCTGCGCCATTGTCAGCGTCAGGGTGAATGCAATAAACAGAGTCCTCAGCATGGAAGTCCTTCCTTATTTGTCCAATGGTGGTCGGTGAGGGATGGGGAGATTATATGACCTCTGGTCCGCAATGCGAGTTCATTAACCATTTTCCCTACCACAGCTTAGCCAGCACCCGGCAGCCACAGGCTGAGTGCCGGCCAGTAGGTGATGATGAGTACTGCCGCCATCAGGATGAAGAAGAACGGCAGTGTCGCGCGATACAGTTCCATAACCGGTCGCTCAAAGCGATAGCTGGCGATGAACAGGTTCATGCCGACCGGCGGAGTGAAATAGCCAATCTGCATATTGGCCAGGAAAACGATTCCCAGGTGCAGCGGGTGAATGCCATAACCGACAGCTATGGGGAGAATGATAGGCACCACGATGACCAGCGCGGCGAAGATATCGAGCATCATGCCCAGGATCAGCAGGAAACCATTCAGCAGCAGCAGGAAGGTCCATTTGCTGTCGACCTGCTCGCGGATAATCTCGAACAGGCGTTGCGGGATTTCGGCATCGATCAT
>JBFKKS010000061.1:0-11774 GCA_041630955.1 Nevskiales bacterium | reverse complement strand
GCCACGGCCTCGTCCTCGTTCCGAAATGGCATCACTGGCAGCAAGGGACCGAAAGTTTCTTCCCGCATGACGACCATCTCATGTGTCACATCCGTTACCACGGTCGCGGCATGGAATTCACCAGGCCAGTCGCCGACTCGACGGGCCTCGGCCACTACTTTTGCGCCATCGGCAACTGCCTCGGCCAACTGGCGCTCGACCGCCTCTCGCTGTTTGGCCGTGGTCATCGCCCCCACATCCACGCTACAGGCACCATCGGGCACGCCCTGTCTTAGCTGGCTGATTTTCTCTGCCAGCAGATCCACGAAAGGCTGGTAGATCGATTCATGAACATAGATACGCTCAACGCCACCACAGGATTGCCCTGAATTCTGCAGTCCTGCCCAGGCAGCGCCGTTGGCGGCACGCTCCAGGTCGGCATCTTCCAGCACCACCATGGGGTCCTTGCCACCCAGTTCCAGGGACAGCGGGGTCAGTGTTTCTGCCGCCTGCGCCATCAGCTGCTTGCCCGCGGGTACCGAGCCGGTAAAGAACAGCTTGTTGATACCATTGGCGAACATGGCCGTGGAAATCCGCCCCCCTGAGCCAACCAGGTGATAGAACAGCCCATCGGGTAAGTCCCCTGCGGCGACAATATCCTCGATGGCCTTGCCCACCAGCGGCGTGGCCGCAGCCACTTTCAGCAAGATGGCATTGCCTGCCATCAGCCCCATGGCAATTTCGCCAAACGGAATCGACAGCGGGTAGTTCCAGGGGCTGATAATGCCCACCACACCCAGGGGTTCGTGACGCACTTCCGAACGCTTGCCCATCCAGACCAGGCTGGAGGCCTCGCGGCGCTCGGGCTTCAATACCCTGCCAGCATGCTTGCCATACCAACTGCAGGCCAGCGCACAGGGCAACACCTCCGTCACCAGAGCATCCATGCGCGTCTTGCCATTGCTTTCACTGACAATGCGCGCCAGTTCATCGGCGTTATCGCGAATGTAGTCACGCATCTTGAGCAGATGCTTGCGACGCTCGGCGAAGGACTTGGCCGCCCAGATGGCCTGCGCGGCACGGGCGCGCTCGAATATCTGCGGTATCTCATCCAGTGGTGTGTTCGGTATTGCACCAATCTGTTCACCGGTCGCAGGATTAGTATCCGCGGTCTGATCCGCGTTCAGTGGTGTGACGACTGCAGTCATGTCGAGGCTCCTTCAAGCGCCAGCAGCTAAGCGGGTGGATACCTGCATAACCCATGCATGCACCTCCCGCCGAATATTACGCTCTCCTACTTTAGCCGAAACAGCGCAAATTGCTTGTCCAGTCATGCCAACTGCTTGTGAATTCACGACAAACAAAAAGGCCGCAGCCTTTTGACTGCGGCCTTTGTGCGGATGCTAAGGCCTAGTTGAAGGTCTGGCCTGTCTCGGCCATCTTGACCAGGATCGCGGCGGGCTCAAAGCGTTCACCGTACTTGCCGGCCAGCTCTCGGGCGCGTTCGACGAAGCTGCCCACACCGGTCGCATTGATGAACTGCAGCGTGCCGCCGGCCCAGGGCGCAAAGCCCCAGCCGAAGATGCTGCCGATATTGGCATCACCTGTTTTTTCGACCACGCCCTCCTCCACGCAGCGAGCTGTTTCATTGGCCTGGGCGAACAAGAAACGATCCCGCATCTCGGCCACCGAGAGCTGCTGTTCTGCCAATGGGAAATGCTCGGCCAGCCCGGGCCACAGCTTCTTCTTGGCCTTGCGGTCATCGGCAGGAGGGTAGTCATAGAAACCCTTGCCATTCTTCTTGCCCTCGCGGCCGAGTTCCTCAACCATCTTGCGCAGCGTCTTTTCGCTGGCCGGCTCCTTGTAGGCATCGCCCATATCCTTGCGCGACTGGGTCATCACATGTAACGCCAGCGACAGGGACACTTCATCCTGCAGGGCCAGCGGTCCAACCGGCATGCCTGACATCAGGCCGGCCTGTTCGATGGCACGCGGATGCTGACCTTCTGCGAGTAGTGCCACGCCCTCGTTGACATAGGTACCGAAGCAGCGCGAGGTATAAAAACCACGTGAATCGTTGACCACGATCGGTGTCTTCTTGATCTGCTGGACGTAGTCAAAGGCACGTGCCAGCGTCGCGTCGGAGGTTTGTTCCCCGACGATAATCTCCACCAGCGGCATCTTGTCGACCGGCGAGAAAAAGTGAATACCGATGAACTGCTCCTTGCGAACGCTGGCCTCGGCCAGGCCGGTGATCGGCAGGGTCGAGGTGTTGGAACCGAACACACCGGTCGGGTCCATCACCGCCTCGGTTTCCTTGGTCACCGTCGCTTTCAGGTCGCGATCCTCAAATACGGCCTCGATGATCAGGTCGCAGCCGGCCAGATCTTCCACCTGGTCTGTCGCCTTGATGCGGGCCAGGATTTCCTCCTTCTGTGAATTGGTCGAGCGGCCACGCTGGATGGCTTTCGTCAGCAGGTTTTCTGAATAGGCCTTGCCCTTGTTGGCGGCCTCCTGTGAAACGTCTTTCAACACCACCTCGATGCCGACCTTGGCCGACACATAGGCAATACCCGCCCCCATCATGCCGGCGCCGAGAATGCCAACCTTCTTGACCTGGGATTTCTCAAAGCCCTGCGGCCGTGATTCACCCTTGTTCAACGCGTTGAGCTGGAACCAGAAGGTGTTGATCATGTTCTTCGATACCTGGCTCACCACCAGTTCGGCAAAGTAACGGGCCTCGATCTTGAGCCCGGTATCGATATCGACCAGCCCGCCCTCGACCACGCAACTCAGGATATTGCGAGGCGCAGGATAATTGCCAAAGGTTTTCTGGTTGAGCATGGACGGTGCGATCGCCAGCATCTGCACATTACCGGGATGCTTGGCGTCGCCACCCGGCCATCTGAAACCCTTGGCATCCCAGGGTGCGGTGGCCTTGGGGTTGGCCACACACCATTCCTTTGCCTGCTTGAGCATATCGTCGATGTCGGCGGCCAGGGCATGGATAATCCCGGCCCCCTTGGCCTTCTCGGCCGACAGCTCCTTGCCCTCAAGCATCAATGGCAGCGAGTTCTGGATGCCGATCAGGCGGGGCAGGCGCTGGGTGCCGCCACCGCCGGGCAGCAGGCCCAGCTTCACTTCCGGCAGGCCAAACTTGGCCTTCGGGTTATTCACCGCTACGCGGTAATGACAGGCCAGCGCCAACTCAAGACCGCCCCCCAGGGCCGTGCCGTTGAGCGCGGCCACGACTGGCTTGCCACAGGTCTCCAGCCGCCGCAGGAATGCCTGGTACTCCGTGGACAGGGCGAATGCCTCGGCCGGATCGGTGATGGCATAGACCTTCTCGATATCCGCGCCGGCCAGGAATTCCTTCTTGCCGGAGGTAATGATGACGCCCTTGACGGCCGCATCGGATTCGATGCGTTCCAACGCGCTGGCAAACGGACTCGTCAGTTCTTCATTCAGTACGTTCATGCTGCGACCAGGCATGTCCATGGTCAAGGTCAGGATGCCGTCGGCGTCCAGTTCCTGCCGCACTGCTGTCGCTGGCTGTTTAACGTCGTTTTCTACTGCTGACATTTTTGCTTCCCCTTAATGAGTGCGTTCGATGATGGTGGCGATACCCATGCCGCCGCCCACGCACAAGGTAATCAATGCGGTTTCCTTGTCCTGACGCTCCAGTTCATCCAGCGCCGTGGCCACCAGGATGGCACCGGTTGCACCCAGCGGATGCCCCATGGCGATAGAACCGCCGTTGACGTTGACCTTGTCCATGTCGATATCCAGGTCACGCACGGCACGCATGACCACCGCCGCGAAAGCCTCGTTGATTTCAAACAGGTCGATATCACTGGCGCTCATGCCTGCCTTGGCCAGTGCCTTCTTCGAAGCCGGTCCGGGGCCTGTGAGCATGATCGTGGGATCCGTACCCGTCACGGCACAGGCGCGAATGCGACCGCGGGGTTTCAGGCCCAGTGCGGCGCCCTTCTCACGACTGCCGATCAGGGTCAGTGCCGCCCCATCGACGATGCCGGAACTGTTGCCGGCATGGTGCACGTGGTTGATCGCCTCTACCTGTGGGTAACGTAGCTGGCAGGTGGCATCGAAGCCCATCTGCCCCATCATCTCGAAAGACGGCTTCAGGCTGGCCAGCCCTTCCACGCTGGTATCACCACGTACGGTCTCGTCATGATCCAGCACGATGAGACCATTCACATCACGCACCGGCACCAGCGATTTATCGAAACGCTTATCGGCCTTGGCGGCCGCTGCCTTGCGCTGCGAATCCACCGCAAAGGCATCCACGTCGGCCCTTGACCAGCCTTCTAGAGTCGCGATGAGGTCCGCGCCTACTCCCTGTGGGGCAAAACCCATGGCATCGTTGACACGGGGATCCATCACCATGGCCCCGCCGTCAGAACCCATCGGCCAGCGGCTCATGGATTCAACACCACCGGCGACCACCATGTCTTCCTGTCCGGACATGATCTTCATGGCGGCCAGGTTGACCGACTCCAGTCCCGAGGCACAGAAACGGCTCTGCGTGACGCCCGCTACCGATTCATCCCAGCCCGCATACAGCACCGCGGTACGAGCAATATCCGCCCCCTGTTCACCGACCGGTGTCACGCAGCCCAGCACCACATCGTCGACCTGGCTGGTGTCGAGCTGGTTACGTACCTGCAAGCCGTCAAACAGGTTCTTGAGCAGGTGTACCGGGGTAACCTCGTGCAGGGAACCGTCGCGCTTGCCCTTGCCACGCGGCGTGCGCACGGCGTCGAAGATGATGGCATCAGTCATGCAAGACCTCGCTTGTCATTGTGTGTAATAATATTTACACTTCAATTCACTTGCATGAATCTCTGTGTAAACGAAAATTGAAGGCAGTGAGACTATGCCGCTGACCTGCCGTCGTCAAGATGTAATGTAATACCTATTACACACAAAGGGTAGACCATGACCGCGAGCCGAGACAAAGCCACTCGAGACCCGGGCCAGCTGGATCCGGCCGCGCGTGACCGCATCGAATCTGCGGCGCTGGAAGTGTTCGCCACCAAGGCCTACCAGGATGTCGGCATGGGTGATGTGGCGCGGGGTGCCAATGCCTCACTACAGACCCTGTATAAGTACTACGGCAGCAAGGAAGCCTTGCTTTTTACCTGCCTGAAGAACCTGCTTGGGCAACTGGCTAATCAGATGATCGAACATCTGCAGGGTATCCAGACCTACAAGGACCGACTACGCAAGGTGTTCTGGGTGGTGCTGGATTTCTCCGCCAAGCATCCACAAATTCACCAGGTACTGATGAACTCGGTGTACTTCAATAGCTGGCGGGCCGATCCCTCCTTTACCCAGCCCGAACTCAGCCGCATGCTGATCAGCGTGATCTCTGAAGGTCGAGCCAAGGGCATCCTGACGGATGAACTCAGCGAGCCGATCATCCTGGATTTCTTCTACGGCATCCTGTTTCGGCTGGTATGGATGCAGCAGGTGCGTGGGCAAAAGGAATCCCTTACAGATCAGGCCGATGTATTGTTTGAGCACCTGTGGCGGGCCATTGCAAAAAACGAACACCCGTAACCGCATCAACAACGTCAGTTAATAATCGGAAAGTGGTTCGAAACCCATTTTTTGCCTATGCTGTGATTTGCTGTCCAACAGGTCAATAACGAAAATATCGATAAGTCGCCAAACGCGACGGGAGAAGCTTTTGGATTTGTCTGCAGATAATACCAACAGTGGGCTGATCAACCACGAACTCAAGATTCGCAAGCAAATACTCACCAGCACCCTCTTGCTGGTAACCCTTGCCTGGATCAACGGCATGATCATCACACATCTGCTGTCGCCATTTAATACCCTTGTGCTGGCCCTGGTGGTTCTGAGCTGTACCGTCTGGGTGTTACTGTCTGCCATTGCGATTTATTGCAAAAAGAAAAACATCGATATCCATCAGCCCCTTTCGCTCATCACGGTTGGATGGCTATGTTTCTCTATGTTGGTATTGGCCTGCGATAGTTTTTTCGGCAGCCAGTCAAATCTGATATTCAGCGACAGGATACCGACTGTTGTATTTGGTTGTGGTTTTACGATCCTGCTCGCTTTTTGCCTGTTAAACATTCGACAGGCTATTTGGACGTCAGTCGTTTTTTCCGTGATTTTTTTTCTGATCGTGGTCTCCCATTTATTGGTTTACCAGAACCATTACGAACCCACCTACGGCATTGGCGTCACACTAGGGGTCGCGCTGCTGATGAATCCGGCCACCATCGCAATGTTGATTATGTTTTATCGCGTCTATAACACCGAGATCGAACAAGCCGACCAGACGATCGAAGCGGCCACCAAGGCATTCAAGACAGCCTCGATGAATGCAACCCATGACCCGGTGACTGGCCTGCTAAACCGCTTTGGCATGTGGGATGAACTGAATAAGGCCTATCTGGAAAACCCAGCTTTATGCATGATCACGATCAAACTGCTGAATGAATCCCAGGTCAGTGATTTCTTCGGTAGCAGTGCCATGGACAAACTGTATCGTGAAATTGCTGTCATCCTGCAATCGGTCGTGGAGGACCAGGATTGCCTTGCTCGTAGAGAAGGCGGGGAGTACGTTCTCTGGCCAGCTTCAGTAATCAATGCAGATCAGCTGGAAACCATGGGCAGGCAGATTATCAAGCTACTCGATGGTATCAGCCAGAGTCACTGGATGGGCACACCTCAATTTCATGGTTCCGGACGTTTTTGCTCTCCTCAGAAACGCCCAAGTCAGACACTTGAAGAGACCCTGTTTCTTGTCCAGTATGGCCAACAGGCTGTTGGCTCATTCAGCACTCTTCTATAAAACCGGGCTAATATTATTCGCCGATAGTGCAGGCGTTATATTTAAGCGAAACAAACAATCCCGCATATTGCAGACTCGCTAAGATAGGTCATCACCTATAGTTACAAGTGCAATTGGAGAACAACATGAACTACTTTGTTACCGGTGCAACCGGCTTTATAGGTCGCTTCGTTGTCGAGCGACTGCTGAGACGTGAAGATGCCACGGTTTATGTGCTGGTTCGCGACGGCTCCGAGGGCAAGTACGAGGCCCTGCGCAAGCGGTTGGACGCCGCCAAATCCAGGCTGGTGATGGTTCCCGGTGATATCACCCAGGATGGCCTGACCAGCGCCGCCCAGTTCAAGAAACTCAAGGGCAAGATCGACCACATCTACCACCTGGCGGCCGTCTATGACATGAACATGGACGACGAGACCGGCGACCGCATCAATAACGAGGGCACCCGCAACGTGGTGAACTTCGCCAATGAACTGGGCGGCAAGGTTAGCCTGCACCACGTGAGTTCCGTGGCCGTGGCAGGTGGGCACTGGGTCGGCAACTTCACCGAGCAGATGTTCGACGAAGGTCAGGATGTCTCGCATCCCTACTTTCGCACCAAGTACCAGTCTGAAGCCATCGTGCGCGAGGAATGCCGAGTGCCCTGGCGCGTCTACCGCCCCGGTGCCGTTGTTGGCTCTTCAGAAACCGGCGAGATGGACAAGGTCGATGGGCCCTATTACTTCTTCCCGTTCATAAAAGAGATTCGCAACAAGGTACCCAAGTGGCTGCCCCTGCTCGGTATCGAGGGCGGCATGCTGCCGCTCGCGCCCGTCGATTACGTGGCCGACGCCATGGTCGAAATTGCGCATCAGAAGGGCCACGACGGCAAGGCCTTCTTCCTGATCCAGAAACCGCATGACTCCGTCGGTAAGGTGATCGAGCTGTTCTTCGATGCTGCCCACGGTCCTGGTTTTGCCAAGAAATTCCATCTGCCGCAACTGCCCAGCATCGTGGAAGCCGGGCTGCGCCAGACCAGCAAGGCGCTACCGATGGATGTGGCCACGCGCCAGATGTCGCGTGCCATCGGCCTGCCGCTGTCGACGCTGGGCTATATCCGCAACCAGGCAGTATTTGACGACCGCCAGACGCGGGCTGCACTCAAGGGCACTGGCATTGAATGCCCCATGCTCAAGGACTACGCCAGCAAGCTGTGGGAATACTGGGAAACGCACATGGATTATCCCGCCCGCAACCGCAAGGCTACTGCACGGCTGGCCGGCAAGGTTGTGATGATTACAGGGGCGTCCAGCGGCATCGGGCTGGAATCGGCCAAGAAGTTCGCCGCCAATGGCGCAACCGTTGTATTGGTCGCCCGCAGCCTGGACAAACTCGAAGAAGTCGCCCAAACCATACGCAATCATGGCGGCGATGCACATGCCTATTCCTGTGACCTGAACAACATGGAGGCCATTGACGATCTGGCCGCCCGTGTACTGAAAGACCTGGGCCGTGTCGACATCCTGGTCAACAACGCCGGACGTTCCATACGCCGGGCCGTACTGGAATCGCTGGATCGTTTTCACGATTACGAGCGTACCATGCAGCTCAATTATTTCGGCTGTGTGCGGCTCATCAATGCCCTGTTGCCATCCATGGTTGAGCATAGGGGTGGCCAGATCATCAATATTTCCAGCATCGGTTGCCTGTCGAATGCCCCTCGCTTCTCGGCCTATGTGGCCAGCAAGTCGGCCCTTGATGCGTTCTCACGATGCCTTTCGGCTGAGGTCAAAACGCAGAACATCGAGATCAGCACCATCTATATGCCGCTGGTCCGGACCCCCATGATCGCGCCGACCAAGCTGTATGACTATGCACCGGCCTGGTCAGTGGACGCGGCCGGTGATCTGGTACTGGATGCCGCCGTCAACAAGACCAAGCGTGTGAAGACCGTACTGGGTGCGGCAGCCGAGTTGAGCTATGCCATCTGGCCGAAAATGAACGACAACGTGCTGGGCAGGGCCTTCAAACTATTCCCGTCGTCATCCGCCGCCAAGGGCGTCAAACTCGACGAGAAGCTGAGTCGCGAAGGCATGGCGCTGGCTTACCTGCTACGGGGTTCACATCTGTAAATGCAGTAGCAGGGGTCGTCACCACCTCAAAGCCCGGCCCTGCCGGGCTTTTTCTTTATGGGCGGGTAAGTCGATAATGTAATAATAATTACACCACTCTTCGGTAGGACTTTACGTTCGACCCACGCCTCTGCCATGATTGGCAACCCCGGAATTTGACCGTCTCAACAGTGCCCAGCTGCGGCCCTGAAGGCGCTTAAATGTAATTTTTCTTACAGCAGGATGGCAATGACTTACGAAAATATTCTCTACGAGATCCAGGGCAAGGTCGCCGTTATCACCCTTAATCGTCCGGAACGACTCAATGCGCTAAGTGGCGGCCTGCTACGTGACCTGTACCAGGCCTTGAAACAGGCAGATGAGGACAGCCAGGTGGGTGCCATCCTGATCACCGGTGCCGGGCGTGGCTTCTCGTCCGGGGCAGATCTGGCCGATCCGAACGATATGCCATTCGATAGTCAAGGCAAGGTCGACCTGGGCAAGGCACTGGAAGAGCGCTACAACCCGCTCGTGAAGCATATGCGCGGCATGGCCAAGCCGGTAATCGGTGCCGTGAACGGCATCGCTGCCGGTGCTGGCTGCTCACTCGCACTGGGCTGCGACCTGACCCTGGCGGCGCGCTCAGCCAGCTTCCTGCTGGCTTTCGTTAATATCGGCCTCATGCCTGACGCCGGCGCCACCTGGTTCCTGCCACAGCGTATCGGCAGCCAACGCGCGCTTGGCATGAGCCTGCTCGGCGAGAAATTGCCCGCAGAAGAGGCCAGGAACTGGGGGCTGATCTGGGACGTGGTCGATGACGAAAGCTTGCTGGAAACCGCCCTTCAAATGGCCCAGAAGCTGGCCAATGGCCCCGCGCAGTCCATCAGGCGCATCAAGCAGGCCACCTATGCAGCTGACGATAACGACCTGCCCACCCAGCTGGACCTGGAACGTGACCTGCAACGTGAATGCGGCGTCACCGATGATTTTGCCGAAGGGGTAAGCGCCTTCATGCAGAAGCGACCGGCACAATTCAAGGGGCAATAATCATGAGTACAGCACCACTGGCTTCCGTTCGCATCCTCGACCTGACCCGCCTTCTGCCCGGCCCACTGCTGACCTGTTGGCTGGCTGATCTGGGTGCTGATGTGGTGAAGCTGGAAGACCCCAACGGGGGGGACTACACCCGTAGCCTGTCACCGGAAATGTTCGCCGTGCTTAACCGCAACAAGAAGAGCATCCGTATGGATCTCAAGAACCCCGAACATCGCGATCGCTTTCTTGCCATGGCAAACGACTTCGACGTGGTCATCGAGCAGTTCCGGCCTGGCGTCATGGACAAACTTGGTTGCGGCTACGAGGCGCTTAAGAAGGCCAACCCCAAACTGGTCGTATGCGCCATCACCGGCTACGGCCAGACCGGCCCCTACAAGGACCTGGCAGGTCACGACATGAACTATTGCGCTATTGCCGGCGCGCTGGACCAGGTCGGCGAGGCCGGTGGCCCGCCCGTTCAGGGTAACTACCAGATAGCCGATATTGCGGGCGGCTCCCTGAGTGCGGGTCTCGGTATCCTGTCTGCCGTGATACGTGCCCGTGCCACCGGCGAAGGTGGCTTTGTTGACATATCCATGACCGACTGCAGCTTTGGCATGCAGATCGTCCCACTCAGTACGGTACGCACACTGGGGCAGTCCCTGCCACGCGGTACCGATATGCTCAATGGCGGCCTGCCGAACTACAGCACCTATGAATGCAAGGATGGCCTCTACGCGGCACTGGGCGCACTGGAACCCAAGTTCTGGTTCAACTTCTGTGCTGCTGTCGGCGACCCGGCACTCACCAAGCTGCCGATCACGCCCGGGCCCGGCGGCGCCAAGGCTCGTGAGCAGGTTGCCGAGCTATTCAAGACCAAAACGCGTGCCGAATGGATGGCACTGCTCAAGGACGCAGACTGCTGCTTTACCCCGGTACTCAAGCCCGAGGAGGCCCAGCAGGACCCACACCTGATCGCCCGTGGCATGGTCGTAACGGATCCCGATGGCAAGCCCCAGTATCCCTGCCCAATCAAGATCAGCGGTCACGAAAACACCCTGCGCGAACCCGCTCCTGCGCTGGGCGCCCACGAAGCCGAAATCCTCGGCTGAACCCACTTACCGATTCGAGAAAAATCATGCAACGCAAACCCTTTGATGCCGAAATGGACATGTTTCGCGACGCGGCCCGCAAGTTTTTCCAGCAGGAGATTCGCCCGCACAGCGAGGAATGGCGCAACGCCGGGATCATTGATCGTGAAGCCTACCGAAAGGCGGGCGAGGCCGGCCTGTTATGCATCTGGGCCGATGAACAATACGGCGGCCTGGGGCTTAAGGATTTCCGCTACGAACAGATTCTGATCGAGGAAAATGCCGCCCACGGTGACTCCGGCTACTTCATCACCCTGCACAGCCGCCTGGTGGCGCCCTATATCGGTAATTTTGGCACCGAGGAGCAAAAAGCACGCTTTTTGCCCAAATGCATCAGCGGTGAATGGATACTGGCCATTGCCATGACCGAACCCGATGCCGGCTCTGACCTGGCCGGCATGAAGGCCCGCGCCGAGGACAAGGGCGATCACTGGCTGCTGAACGGCTCCAAGACCTATATTTCCAACGGTATCAACGCCGATGTGGTGATCGTGGCGGCCAAGACCGACCCTGATAACCCACATGGCATGACGCTGTTCCTTGTCGAGCGCGGCATGGAGGGCTTTGAACGCGGCCGCAATCTCAAAAAGATGGGTATGAAATCCAACGATACCGCCGAGCTGTTCTTCAAGGATGTGAAAGTCCCGAAGGAAAACGTGCTTGGACAAGTGGGTG
>JBFKKS010000060.1:0-11840 GCA_041630955.1 Nevskiales bacterium | reverse complement strand
GCCTGTGCTGGAGACTGCCTGAGTCCACCGCCAAGCAGCGCAGTGCCGCCGAGCAGGGCGGGCAGGGTGCCGATACCGAAGCCCAGTAGCAGCAGGGCGCCGGTGGTGGCCGAGCCGCTGATCGCGGCGGCCGCCGCGACGGCGTACACCAGCCCGCAGGGAATCCAGCCCCACAACATGCCCAGCGTGAAGCGGGCAGTTAAACTCGCTCGGCTGCGCAGACGCTGGGCGAGTGGCATCAGTTTTCTCCATAGCGGCAGTAACGGACGACCGATGCGCTCCAGTCCTCGCCATCCGAACAGCATGGCCAGGGCAATGCCGATGAGCGCCAGGTGCGCCGCCACTCGTGGCCAGACAGCGAGTACTGCATCGCTACAGGTCTGGGTGAGCAGCAGGCCAGCGCTGCCGCCGGCCACTGCACCGATAAGGGTGTAGGAGAACAGTCGACCGGCGTGGTAAGCGAACAGCTGCACGGGCTGTGTGCCCCCATTGCCGTGTCCGGCCAGCGCAATGCCGCCGCACATGGCCAGGCAATGGCCGCTGCTGATGAGGCCGGCCAGCAGGGCAGAGACAAAGGTCAGCTCAGGCAGATGGATCATGCTCGTTGCCCGCGTTTCGCGGCGGCTCGTCATCCAGAATGCGCCAGGCTGGAGAATCCAGGTCGTCAAACTGACCGTTGTTGACCGCCCAGATGAACACCCCAATTGCGATCGCAACCAGCACCAGGCTGAGCGGTATGAGCATGTACAGCGCAGTCATGCAGCGACTCCGGCAGTCTCGTTGCGGTCAGCCTGCCTGGCTGTGTCTGATGGGTCTGGACTCGTGCGCAGCAAACGCAGTGCATTGCCAACCACCAGCAGGGAACTCGCCGACATGCCCAGCGCGGCCAGCCATGGCGTGAGTAACCCGGCCACGGCCAGAGGCATGGCGAGCGCGTTATAACCTATTGCCCAGGTCAGGTTCTGGCGCAGTATGCGACGTGCATGCAGGGCCAGTTCGCGGGCTTCCGGCAGCGCCAGCAAGTTGCCCGACAGCAGCACGGCATCGGCACTGGCCTGCGCCAGGGCGGCCCCGGCCTGCATGGCAACCGAGACATCGGCACTGGCCAGCACGGGGGCATCGTTCAGCCCATCGCCGACCATCAGAACACTGGCACCCCGGCGGCGCAGGCCCTCTACGGCCGCGAGTTTATCCTCGGGCAGCATGCCGCCCTCGGCCTGCGAAATTTGCAGGCTTTCGGCCACCTGCATAACCGTGGCGGGGTGGTCGCCGGACATCAGCAAGACCTCAAGTCCGGCCGCCTGCAGGGTTTGGATAGCCTGCCGGGCCTCGGTTCGCAGCCGCGACCGCAGGCCAATCCAGCCGACAGTCCTGGCGTCCTGGGTCAGTACAATCCAGGTGTTGCCGTCCTGTGGAATCTCGACCGATGATCCGAGCAGTCGCGCCGGTGCGCCCAGTTCATAGTGGTGGCCATTGTGCTGTGCGGTGACGCCGTAACCCGGCCGATACTCGGTTTTCACCGCGGCCGCGCTGTCATCGCTGTTTCGCAAGGCTTCTGCAATGGGGTGGTTGTGCTCCCGCTCCAGGGCAGCAGCAACGGTGAGTACATCTTCCGGCAGCCAGCCGGGGAGTACAGCACGTACCTGTGCGATATCCAGTTGTTCACTGGTCAGCGTGCCGGTCTTGTCGAATACCACGTGGGTGATCCGGGTCAGGGCCTCCAGCGTGTGGCTGCGGGTGACCAGCAGGCCTTGCCGCGCCAGCGCTGCAGCGGCTGCCGACAGACTGGCCGGCGTGGCCAGTGATAGTGCGCAGGGGCAGGTGACGACCAGTACTGCCAGGGTGATGGAAAAGACCCGGCTGGGATCCAGCTGGCTCCAGAGCAATGCCGTCGCGGTCGCGATCAGCAGTACTGCCAGCACAAAATGGCCCGCAATGCGGTCTGCCAGCAGGGCGACGGCGGGCTTGCCTTGCTGGGCGCGGCGCAGTAGCCGCATCAGGTGGGCGCGGGTGGTTTCGCTACCCACCTTGTCGGCACGCACTTCCAGCGCCTGATCCCGGTTGAGACTGCCGGCCAGGACGGTGTCGCCGCAACTGCGTGGCTGCGGCCGCGATTCGCCGGTCAGGAGGGATTCATCCACGCTGCTTTGCCCCTGCAGGATGGTGCCATCCGCGGGAAAGGTTTCACCGGGTCTCACCAGCAGGCGCATGCCGGTCTGCAGCGACCGCAGGGTGATGACCTCGTGTCCCTTGCCGGTGACGACGGTGACATTCTGCGGTTGACTGGCAACCAGTGCCCGCAGACCCTGCTGGGCACGTCGTCGGCCACTGGCTTCCCAGTGGCGTCCGAGCGAAAGGAAGAATACGAACATGCAGGCCGAGTCGAACCATATTTCTCCCTGACCGTTGAGCGTATGAAAAACGCTCATGCCGTAGGCCGCGGTAATCGCCAGCGCGACCGGCACATCCATGCCAACGCGGCGATGCCGAAGGTCGTTAAATGCGCCGTTGAAGAACGGCAAGCCAGAGACCAGTACCACCGGTGTGGCGAGCAGCATCGCTGCCCAGGTCAGCAACAGGCGAATATCGGCAGTGAGATCCAGTTCCGTGCTGAAGTAAAGGCCCAGTGACAGCATCATGACCTGCATGGTTCCGAGACCGGCCAGGCCCAGGCGCAGCACGGCGCGGCGATCCTGGTTGCGCAGGTCATCCAGCCCGGCGTCAAGCGGCAGCGGGCGAGGGCTGTAACCACAGGCGGCAATTTGTTGCAGGATCTGGCTAACCGGCAGGCGTTGCTGATCCCAGCGCAGGGTCACGATGTGGTTATGGGCATTGACATTGACACTGGCCAGGCCGTGGAGATGACGCAGGTGCCGCTCGATCACGGTGGCACAGGCACCGCAGCGCATGTCTGCCACGAGCACGTCTGCTTCGTGCAACCCCGGCTCCAGTCGGCCCGCGATGCTTTCCAGCACAGCAGGCTGATCATAGTCGCTGAAGCTGCCTGATTTGTTGGGGTCGAAGGCCGCCGCTGCCTCGCAGCCGCTGCAACAGTAATGGCCGGCGGGCAGGGCCAGCGCGGCCCGGGCATCACTCACCGGCTGGTCACAATGCAGACAGCGTTGGCGGTTGCGGTCTGTCATGGTGACTGCTGTTGAATACCGAAGCGGTCTACCGCGTCGGAAACCCGCGTGTCGGCATGCTGGACGGCGATCCAGACAGTGACGAGCCCCGCAACAACGGTGGCTGCAGGAATGGCGAAGGTGAACACGGCCCAGGGCTCGCGATACCAGGGTGAGAAAGCGGCTTTATTCTTGGTCGTCATAGTGGGTTACTCGAAAGGGGCAAAAAAACGCGCCCGGACTGTTTTGCTGGCCACCGGCTCACCATCACTACCCAGGCGCGTGGCGGTTATGTCCAGGTCGTTTACACCGGGGGCCAGCGCGGCTGCAGGAATACGAATGCGCATCGGCAATTGCTGTTTTTCGCGCCCTGCCAGTTGCAGTTCCGCCAGCGCCGGATGAAATACCGCGCCGGGGATGCCGGCAATGGAGAATGCGAAGCGGTAGGCTTCATCGGCCTTGTTAGTGATGTGCAGGCTGTAAACGTTTTCCACGGCAGCGCCGAGTTGTACATCCTGAACTTGCTGGTAGAGCGCATTGCGATCCCGCACCACGTCCAGTTCGATCGGGCTGCGCAGGATCAACGCAACCAGCAGCCCGACACTGAACAGCAACCAGGCAATGCCGTAGGCAATGCTGCGCGGGCGCAACAGGCGGGTGGGCAGGCCATGCAGGGCATGATGGGTGGTGTACTTCACCAGGCCGCGAGGTCGCTGCAGTCGGTCCATAACGGAGTCGCAGGCGTCAATGCAGGCCGCACAGGCAATGCATTCATATTGCAGGCCATCCCGAATATCGATCCC
This sequence comes from Nevskiales bacterium, assembly GCA_041630955.1. Taxonomy (GTDB): domain Bacteria; phylum Pseudomonadota; class Gammaproteobacteria; order Nevskiales; family CAJXLF01; genus JBFKKS01. Next base: position 7,915 of record JBFKKS010000060.1, on the reverse strand, counting down.
CACCGGGCAAACCTGCACGCACAGTGTGCAGTCAACACAGTCGCCGGCGGTGGGATCGGCGGCGGCTTTTTTGGCATGCGTGCGGGGTTCGCCGCGCCTGTCATCGTAGGAAATGATGAGCGTGTCCTTGTCGAACATGGCGCTCTGGAAGCGGGCGTAGGGACACATGTACTTGCAGACCTGCTCGCGTAGTAGCCCGCCATTGCCGTAGGTGGCGAAGCCGTAGAACAGGATCCAGAAGCTTTCCCACGGGCCGAGGCTCAGGGTTACGACTTCGCCGGCCAGCTCATGAGCCGGTGTGAAATAGGCAACGAAGGTAAAGCCGGTCCACAGTGCAAACCCGATCCACAGCGCGTGCTTGGCAAGGCGTCGCCAGGTCTTGTCGAAGGTCCATGGCCCGCGATCACGCTTCATGCGCTGCAGGCGGTCACCCTCTACCCAATGCTCCATCCACAGGAAGGTCTTGGTCCACACGGTTTGCGGGCAGGCATAGCCGCACCACAGGCGACCACCGAGGTTGGTGAAGAAGAACAGCGAGAGGGCCGCAAAAATCAGCAGCAGGGTAAGCAGGAACAGGTCTTGAGGCACCAGCGTGAAGAAGAAGATATGAAAGCGACGGGCGGGCAGGTCAAACAGCACGACCGGCTGGTCGTTGATGACGATCCACGGGATCAGGTAGTACAGCCCGAGCAGAAACAGGGTTGCGCTTCCCCGTAGCAGGGCAAAGGTGCCGGGTTGCCTGCGTGGATAAATCTTGACCTGGTGAGCATACAAAGGCTCAGCCGTGGCTGAAGTACCCGTTGCATTGCTCATCTTCAGTCCCCGGGCGGGCCACGGCGCACCGCGCTTTGCAGCACCATCAGTAACCAGCAGGCAAGCAGAGCGGTGAGCCAAAGGCTGAGGAAGGTCAGCGAATAGATACCCAGAGGAACCGGCAGATCCGTATCGCCATTACTCACCTCTACTACCTTGTCCATCAGGTACACAATGGCCGGTAAGCCGGCAGAAGCCGCCAGGAACGCCACCCACCCGGCTGCCAGCCAGCGGCGCACGGTCGGGGAGGGAGACGGTGTGGCGGCGGAAGGGGGTGTGGTGACATTCATGGCGAAAACGGAACTGTCAGGGTTGCGACAGGCTGATCACATAGGCGGTCAGCAATCGGAGTTTCTCTTTTCCAATCAGATCGCCGTGTGCTGGCATGCGTCCCTGCTGGCGACCATTGGCGATGGACTCGGTAAGGCTTGCCTCATCGCCACCATATAGCCAGATGTCATCCATCAGGTTGGGGGCGCCCAGGGCCGTGTTACCGAGACCGTTGGCCCCGTGGCAGGCGGCACAGCTCTGGCTGTAAAGGGTTTTGCCCTGTGCCACAGAGGCGTTGTTGCCAGCGGGGTTTTGCAGATAGTCCACCAGGGCCTTCACACCGTCGGTACCCAGTACCGTGCCCCATGGGGGCATCAGTCCTGCGCGGCCGCGGGCAATGCTGGTGAGTACCTGTTGGGGTTCGCCGCCATACAGCCAGTCGCTGTCTGCGAGGTTCGGGTAGCCCTTGGCACCACGCGCGTCAGAACCATGGCAACCGGTACACCAGGTCTGGAAAACCTTGCGTCCGATGTCCACGGCATCGGGTTTGCTGGCCAGGTCACTGATGGACATATCCTGGAATTCGGCAAATTTCTGGTTGAAACGAAATTCCGCGGCATTGACCTGGTGCTGGTGCTGGCGTGTCTGGCTCCAGCGGCTCAGGCCCTGAAAGCTGCCCAGGCCCGGATAGGTAATCAGATACATCAGTGCGAACACGATGGTGACAATGAACAGGCCGAGCCACCAGAACGGCATGGGCTGGTTGTACTCCTGTAAATCCTCGTCCCAGACATGGCCGGTTGTGTCAGTTTCACCCGGTTCGTTTTTGCGCCGCTGGGCGGTCCAGGCGATGAGCCATACACAGGCCAGGATATTGCCCAGCGTCATCACGACCACGAACAGGCTCCAGCCGGGACTCAGGTCCCATGTCGCACTCATGACTGACTCCCACTGGAAGCCGCCTGCCGGGTCTGTTTTTCCTCTTGTAACGGCAGTTGCGCGGCATCTTCAAAGCGGGCTTTTTGCCGGTCGCTGTAGGTCCAGATGACAATGCCGATGAAGCCCAGCAGGCACAGGAGGGTGATTATTCCGTTCAACATAGTGCTCTCCTATTGACGCTTGCCCTGGCCACGCGCGGTGCCCAGGCTTTGCAGATAGGCGATAACAGCCTGTAACTCGTTTTTGCCCTGTACGGCAGCGGTGGCACCTGCGATATCGGCATCGGTATAGGGCACACCGAGCAAGCGCATGGCTTTTAACTTTTTGGGCGTGGCCTGTGCATCAATAACCCGTTCTGCCAGCCAGGGGTAGGCCGGCATATTGGATTCCGGCACCAGCGCCCGCGGATCTATCAGGTGCACCGCGTGCCACTCATCCGAGTAACGACCGCCCACGCGAGCCAGATCAGGCCCGGTTCGCTTGCTGCCCCACTGGAATGGGTGATCCCACACGGATTCCGCCGCCACCGAATAGGGGCCGTAACGCTCGGTCTCGGCCCGCAGGCTGCGAATCATCTGTGAGTGACAACCGAAACAGCCTTCGCGGATGTATACATCGCGCCCCTCCAGTGCCAGGGCGCTGTATGGCTTCATACCTTCCAGCGGCTGGGTGGTAGAGGCAGAGAACATCAGGGGTACGATTTCAACAATCCCGCCCACGCTCACCACAATGGCAACCAGGACAGCCATCAGGCCGATGTTTTTTTCAACCTTCTCATGTGAAGCGCTCATGCCTGCACCTCCGCCGGGCGGGCAACCGGTGTCGGTGGGGTTTCCGGTTGCGGAAGATCAATGGAAGCGGCCCCGGTCAGCGTCTTGTAGCTGTTGTAAGCCATCACGAACATGCCAAGCAGGTACAGCAGCCCGCCAGCCAGGCGCACAATGTAGAAGGGGTAGGTGGCGTTCAGGCTCTCGATGAAGCTGTACATGAGAATGCCGTGCTCATCGGTGGCGCGCCACATGAGACCCTGCATGATGCCAGCCACCCACATGGCAGCGATGTACAGCACGATGCCGACGGTCGTCAGCCAGAAGTGCACATCGATCAGCCGGGTGCTGTACATATGCTGCCGACCGGCCAGGCGCGGCATCAACACATAGAGCGATCCCATCGAGATCATGCCGACCCATCCCAGTGCGCCGGAATGGACGTGGCCAATGGTCCAGTCGGTGTAATGTGACAGGGCATTGACCGTCTTGATCGACATCATCGGGCCTTCAAAGGTGCTCATGCCGTAGAAGGACAGCGATACGATCAGGAACTTGAGAATCGGGTCGGTGCGCAGCTTGTGCCATGCTCCGGACAGCGTCATGACACCGTTGATCATGCCACCCCAGCTTGGCGCCAGCAGGATGAGCGAGAACACCATGCCGATAGACTGCACCCAGTCTGGCAGCGCGGTGTATTGCAGGTGGTGCGGGCCAGCCCACATGTAAATCGAGATCAGGGCCCAGAAATGTACGATCGACAGCCGATAGGAATAGATCGGACGCCCGGCCTGCTTGGGGATGAAGTAATACATCATCCCCAGGAAACCGGCAGTGAGGAAAAAGCCCACCGCGTTGTGGGCGTACCACCACTGCACCATGGCATCGACCGCGCCGCTGTATATCGGGTAGGACTGGGTCAACGATACCGGGATCGCCAGGCTATTGACGACATGCAGGATCGTGACGGTCAGAATAAAGGCACCGTAGAACCAGTTGGCAACATAGATGTGTGGTGTACGGCGCTGAATGATGGTGCCGAAAAAAACCACCGCATAGGCGATCCAGACCAGCGCGATAAGAATATCCAGCGGCCAGATCAGTTCTGCGTATTCCTTGCCCTGGGTAAGGCCCAGCGGCAGCGTAATGGCCGCACCAACGATCACCGCCTGCCAGCCCCAGAAGGTGAAAGCGGCCAGCTTGCGGGAGATGAGCGGTACCTGGCAGGTTCGCTGTACGACCCAGTAGGACGTGGCGAACAGGGCGCTGCCGCCGAACGCGAAAATGACTGCATTGGTATGTAGTGGCCGCAGGCGTCCATAGCTCAACCACGGCAGATCAAAGCCGATACCCGGCCAGATCAGTTCGGCAGCGATGAAAGCACCTGCTGACATGCCAACGATGCCCCAGACGATAGTCATTACTGTGAATTGGAGTACGACCCGGTCGTTATAGTCCGGTTTTACCTCGGCCAAAGTGATATCGCTCGCCATGAGCATGCCCCCCTGAATTAACTAAGGAGGATTTTCTATGCGTATTGGCATGCTTGCCGTGACCTAGATCAAGTCGTGCCGACCAGACCTGTAATAGCTTGACTGCCATCAATCACCCGAGAATTGCCATGGATTACAACCCGGAACTGATCGCTGAGCTGGATCGACGCGGCCCACGTTACACGTCCTACCCGCCGGCACCCTATTTTGGCAACGACTTTGGCGCGCAGGATCTGGCAAGCGCTTTGCAGGTCAGCAACAAGCAGCCCGCACGACCCTTGTCTCTGTACCTGCATGTGCCGTTCTGCCACCAGCTTTGTTATTACTGTGGCTGCACCAAGATCGTGAACCGGAAGCCAGCCAAGATTGATGGCTACCTGAGAACCCTGATCAAGGAGGCCGGCTTGTTCGCAGAGGTTCTTGATGCACAACGGCCGGTCAAGCAGATCCATCTGGGCGGTGGTACGCCGAACAGCTTTCGTTCCGGGCAACTGAGTATTCTGCTCGGTGAAATGCGGCGCATCTTTAATGTCGCAGCGGGCGCCGAGATCAGTATTGAAATCGACCCCCGTACCCTACAGGTGGATGATCTGGATCGCTATCGCATGGCCGGCTTTAACCGCATCAGTATCGGGGTACAGGACTTTGATCGTGCCGTACAGAGAGCGATTAACCGCGAGCAGTCGCAGGATCATATTCGTGATCTTATCGATGAAGCCCGGTTTGTCGGTTTCAGGGGGATTAACACCGACATCATTTACGGCCTGCCCAGGCAAAATCTCGCTACCTTTCACCAGACGCTTATGGCGCTTATCGATATGCGGCCTGATCGGGTGGCCGTTTACAGCTATGCCCATTTGCCGCAGCAGTTCAAAGCGCAGCGAATGATCAATCTGGAAGACCTGCCCGATGCCAGCCTGAAGCTGCAACTACTCGAACTGGCCGTCAAAGAACTCACGGCGGCCGGTTATCGGCACATTGGCATGGATCATTTCGCTCTGCCGGAGGATGAACTGGCAAGAGCGCTGACTGGCGACAGCCTGCAACGCAATTTCCAGGGCTATAGCACGAATGGTGGCTGCGACATGCTGGGGCTGGGCATGAGTGCCATCAGCAGTGTAGGCGACAGCTATGCTCAGAATGCCAAGACCTTACCCGTTTATGTTCAGCATATTGAAACAGGTCATTTCGCGACTGTGCGAGGCATGCATCTCACGACAGAGGAAGGCATTCGGCGTGACCTTATTCAGCGCCTCATGTGCAGCGGCAGAATCGACATGGCGGCTTTTGGTGTCGAGCATGGCATTGATTTCAAACGCTACTTCGAGCGTGACCTTGGGCGCCTCAAGCCCTACCTGAAAAAGGGCCTGATTACGGCTGAGGCCGATCAACTCCAGGTGACCGATTCGGGGCGCTACCTGCTGAGGCCGCTGGCGATGGCGTTCGATCCGTACATGAACCAGCCCCGTTCTGACGCAAGCTATTCAAAGCTGGTCTGATTGATGTAGGTCAACGCGGCCTGGCAGCAGGTCATCTATGCTGATTTCGGGTTCATTTCAGAGATTGCCGATGCCCTCGCTACTGCACCTGCATATCGTGCTCTTCCTGATCACAGCCTTTTTGGCAGCAGGAGCCATTTATCTGTATCTGGCCGACGGCAAGAAAAGCAGCCGCCCGCTGACCGTGGCGGGTATTGTGCTTCTGGCGGTTGCCGTCGGGAATGGGCTGGCTTATGTCTGCTACTACGGCTGGCATTACACACGCATGGGTGAGCATCACCGCGCACCGGTGCATTCGAGCATGCATCAGCGTGATGCGGCCATGCCCGCGGACGATTATGAGTTTGTCACGGATGAGCGCGAGGGCAGCGACGCTAAACCCGAAAAATAAGGCGGTCTGGTCCCGGGGTGTGGGGCAGGGCTTGTGCGCGGGTTAAAAAACACTATGCGTAACAAACAGGCCAAGCGGGTGATGCCCGCGTGCTATGGAAAACATGAACAGGTAAACAGCCAGTGCGGCCACAAAGAAACCTGTACGGCTTCGCAGGCTGTGCCCCCGTCGCAGGGCGTATATTCCGAGCACGATGTAAACAATCAGCAGTCCAAGCTTGACGCTCAACCAGTCATGGGTAACTGGGTACTGGCTTGTGATCTGCATCAATAACAGGCCAGCGATAAGCAGCGTGGTGTCGATCACATACGAGGTCCAACGCAGCACGATATGGTTGGTGTATTCAGACTCTGCCAGCATCAACAAGCCACGGCAGGTAAACAGCATTCCGGTGAGAACCACACAGGCAACGTGCAGGGCCTTGATCTGCGGATAGAACTCGAGCATCGCTGTTGGTGGGTCGAGGGCCTGGCTTACTGGCCGTGGCCCGCGAGAGGATGATTATTGCCCCTGCGCAACAGGCCATTCAATATGCGGCCCCCTGACTTGCCTGGTCCAGTCCAGGGTCGTTTAATCGTTGACATGACCATTCTCCCGCCTTGGTGGCAGTTTCGCAGGTTACTTTGCCTTGCATGTTTGTGCATCGTATTGACCTGGGTCAAAAACAGAACGTGGTCAATTGGATAACAGGCTGGTTGTCCGTCGTATTGAAGATGCACAGTTCAAAACACAGCAACAGGTACGAGGCTCCAGGCTCCAGGCGCGCCCATGCCAGCAAGGCTTGAACTACTCCCGGCCGATGCGTCGGCGGTTGGCGTAACGGTAGAAACCCGAATCTTCCTCGGCCTTGATGGTTTTGGCATTGTCCTGGCCAAAGGAAGACGCTCTTAATCGTGCCAGTTCGCGCTGCTGATCCTCGCCTTCATACTGCTGCATGACCTGTGCACGCGCCTGCATGTAGCTCTGGCCCTGGCGCCAGCTTTCATCACGCTGCTGATCCAGAGCTGACCAGCGGGATACGGCTTCCGGTGACATACCCATGGCGCTGCGGATATCGCTTAGGGCAGCGGCTCTTTCCTCATTCGACAGTGCGTGTAGCTGGTCCTGAACTGCATCGACCGAAAGAAAGTGTCCGGTCAGTTCGGTCTGCCGGCTTTGCAAGAAATCCTGTGCCTGATCCCCATAGGCCGCTTCGATGGCGCCCAGGTAAGTCGCCAGCTGTTCATTCACACTGAGCCCCTGTGATTCATTCAGCGCAACCAGGGCATCGCGGATCTGCTGGTTCTTGAGATCAATGGCCCAGATTTCGTTCGCATCCTCGCCAAAGGTTGCATAGCGGGCGGCCCACAAGGCAGACCGTCTTTCCTCGGCAGACATGCTCCGCAGTTGATCGCGATGGGTTTCAAGCCACCCGTTAAAGGCCATCAGCCCGTCGAACTTGGCCAGCAGTGCTTCGGCCAGTTCGGGAAACAGGTCTGCGAGGAACTGGGCGGCCAGTGCCCGCCAGCGGTCGGGGTGTTTTTCCTTGAGGTAACTCAGGAGTTGCTCGATCAGCTTGATCTGGGCGTGTTTGTACTGCAGCACGGGGGCGAACCGCTGCCGTAGTTCTGCCAGTAGTTGCTGGTCGGCCTGCGTATAGCTGTGGCGTGCTGCCGGTGACGCAGCGAGTGGCTGCTCGACCAGCCTGGGGACCGGTAGCGTTGTCTGGGCTGCCCAGACGCGTGCTCGCTCAGTGGGCGAAAG
>JBFKKS010000059.1:0-11872 GCA_041630955.1 Nevskiales bacterium | reverse complement strand
TTGACCTATCAAGGTGAAAAACTGGCCTCTCGAGTGCAGGACATGGCTGCTCAGCTAGACTCAAATATCAGCCTGCCCTGCGATGTCAGCAGTGATGCCAATATCGACGCCATGTATGCGAACCTGCAGGAGTACTGGGATGGCTTTGATATTCTCGTGCATTCAGTTGGTTATGCACCTCGTGAACTATTGCAGGGCGGCTATCTGGAATCGGTCACCCGTGAAGGTTTTGCCATCGCCCACGATATCAGCGCATACAGCTTCGCTGCGCTGGCGAAAGCTGGCCGCCCGATGATGCAAGGCCGTAACGCCTCACTGCTTACCCTGTCCTATCTGGGCGCAGTGCGCGCCGTTCCCATGTACAACGTCATGGGGCCAGCCAAGGCCAGTCTCGAGGCCAATGTCCGCTTTATGGCGGCCGACCTGGGCACAGACGGCATACGTGTGAATGCCATATCTGCCGGCCCTATCAAGACACTGGCTGCCGCCGGCATCAAGGGTTTTCGCAGCATGCTAAGCGGTGCCAGTAACGTGTCGCCGTTAGGCCGTAATGTCAGTATAGATGAGGTGGGTAATGTAGCCGCATTTCTGTGCTCGGACCTGGCATCAGGCATTACCGGTGAAATCACCTATGTCGATGCAGGCTACAGCATCATGGGCATGACAATAACAGAGTAGCAGGCAAGCCACCATGCGCCACTGGCTTAATCGGCTGGAACAGCCAGTAGACCCCGCTTCGCTGGTCTTCTTCAGAATCAGTTTTGGGTTGCTACTGCTGTGGGACGTATTCCGGTATTTCGCGGCTGGATGGATCAGCAGCTACTATCTGGACCCTGAATTTCTCTTCAAATATTACGGCTTTGAGTGGGTGAGACCCTGGTCCGGAAACGGACTTCACTGGCATTTCGGGTTACTGGGTGTCCTCTCTATCATGATAATCATCGGGGCCTGGTACCGATTGGCTATCTGCCTGTTCACTGTCGCATTCAGCTATATCTATCTGCTGGATCAGGCCCGTTACCTGAACCATTTCTATCTGGTTATCGTAATCAGCATGTTGATGTGCTTTCTGCCAGCTAGCCGATCATGGTCATTCGATGCCTGGCGAAGGGGCAGTTTGCGTGGAGACGATGCCATCCCGCTCTGGGCGGTTATGTCCATTGTCACCCTTTACGAGGTCGTGCTTCTATATGCCGGTATCGTCAAGATAAACCCGGATTGGCTGGGAGGCCAGCCTTTGAGACTTTGGTTCTCAGACAGGGCAGAGACTCCTATTGTGGGCCCCCTTATCGCCGGAGACTGGGCGATCTATGCCGCCTCCTGGGGTGCCATAGCCTTGCATTTGATTGGCGCACCTTTGCTGTTATGGGAAAAAACACGCCTGGCGGTATTTCTGGTTTACAGCTGCTTCCACGTAACAAATGCCGTTGTATTCAACATTGGAATTTTTCCGTGGATCACCCTGGCGGGCACCTTAATGTTCTTTTCTCCCGACTGGCCGAAACAGTTATGGGCAAGGCTCACTCGCTCCCCATTACCTGCCAGCCCGATGCAGACATCCACCAAGGGCACACTGACACCCGTTCTCGTAATCACTTTATTGCTTTTCTTCACCTGGCAAATACTCATGCCACTGCGTCATTACGCCTACCCGGGAAATGTGGCCTGGACTGAGGAAGGACACCGTTTTGCCTGGCGCATGAAACTGCGCACCAAGCGAGGCCATGTTCGCTATCATGTTCTTGATCCTGAAAGCGGGCAAAGCTGGGAGGTCAACCCGTCCGATTACCTGACCAAGCGGCAAGTCAGGTATGCAGGCACCCGTCCTGACATGATTCTGCAGTTTGCTCACTATCTGGCAAGGAAGTGGGAGTTCGAAAAGGGCGTCAACAATGTCGAGGTACGCGTCTCAGCTTGGTGCTCACTGAACGGACGGGATCCACAACTCCTCATCGACCCGCAAGTCGATTTGACCAAGGTAAAACGAGAGCTCTGGCCGCCTGCAGACTGGATCATGCCCTTGGTAGACATGACCGGCCTCATTCCCGATCAGTAGAAAAAGCAGGTTGCCTAATAAGCTATTCGACTTGGCTCGCGGGTGCGTCACCAGTCAATATCCCCTCTTCGCCCTCTAGCCGAGCTATGGTCACCGCGCCGCTTGCATCACTAAATACATTCACTGCAGTGCGGAACATGTCCAGCACGCGATCAACGACCAGAATCAGCCCAATGCCTTCCAGCGGCAAGCCCACTGCCCCTAGAATAACGGCGATAGCGACCAGACTCGCAGACGGAATGCCCGCAACGCCGATGGAGGTAAGCAGGGCTGTAAGCACGATAATGAACTGGGTGAAAAGATCCAGCTGTAACCCATAGGCCTGAGCAATAAACACAACTGCGACGCATTCATATAGCGCGGTACCATCCATATTGATGGTCGCACCCAATGGCAAGACAAAGCTGCTGGTGCGCTTGGAGACGCCTGCCCTGCGCTGCACGCAATCCATGGTCATTGGCAGGGTCGCTGACGAGGAACTCGTTGAGAACGCGGTAAGCAGTGCGGGCGCCATAGCCTTGTAGTGTCTCCATGGCGCCACGCCGCCGACGATGCGCAATATCAGCGGAAGCACGATAAACATATGCACGGCCAGTGCAGTCGCCACAGTCAGGAAGAACATCAACACCGGGCTTAGCGCCTGCCAGCCGGTCTGTGCAACCACCTCGGCAACCAGGGCAAATACACCAATCGGGGCAAACCGCATGACCAGTTCGGTGATATAGATCATCACCTCATACGCGCCGTTCCAGAAATCCTTCTGGGTGACTCTCAGCGTCTCGGGTAGTCGCGTGATTGCATAGCCAAACAGCAGACTAAATACAATAAGACCCAGCATCTGCCCCTGAGCAGCAGCAGCCACGATATTAGGCGGCACCATTCTGAGGAAAACGCCTATGATGTCACCGCTGCCCCGTCCTTCGAGACTAGCCAGAACATCGCCTGTATTTGCAGCCAGCCCCATAACGCTGGCGGCTGCCTTACCTTCAACAATGCCGGGCGAGATAATATTGACCAGTACCAGACCAATCAGAATGGCCACAAGGCTGGTTGTGAGGTAATAAATGACCGTTTTGAGGCCAAGGCGTCCTAGTGCAGGACCGGCAACGAGATTGGCAAGCCCCGAAATAATCGCCGCCGTGATCAAAGGCACGATCAGCATCTTCAGTGCATTCATGAAAAGCGTGCCGAAAAAATCCAGCACCGGCAGAGCCATGGCCTGGATATCGACTGATGATTGCCCCAGTATCAGGCCTACGACAAGCGCCGCAGCCAGTGCAATAAAGATCTGCCAGTGTAGTTTCAAATCAGCCCCCTTCAGCACCCATCGCTATGAGAGCATACACGGACTGACCGCAAGGCTAAAACGACTAGATCTGATCCTCATGTATTTCTACAGAGATATCGTCCTTGGCCGCTTCCAGGTAGCTACGAAATTCAGCCTGTGCCTGTGCAGCAAGAAGATTACGCTTCATTGTCTCTCGCTCTTCCACTGAAGCCGATGCGGGATCTCCATCGCGTACGTCATTAAGCGCGACAATGGCGTTTCCATCCCCCATTGTGACAACTTCAAACACAGGCTTACCCTGGTCGGGCCTTGGCAAGCGAAATGCTGCCTGCACGATCGCAAGCTCAGGCTTCTGACTATCCCGTGTAACCCAGATTGCATTCTTTTCAGTGAGGCCCATACCAGCAGCCACTGACTTCATTGACACTCCAGAGCGGAGCTTGGCAATAGCTTTTTCAGCATTCTCGGTCGCTTGGTCACGCGCGAATTCCTGCACAAGTTCTTCACGTATTTCATCTGCAACAACTGCCAATGGGCGTTGCTGAGCTGGCTCGTGCTCCGCCACACGGATCACCACCAGACGATCCGATGCCAGCTTCAAGGGAGCGCTGTTCTCTTTATTGTCCAGCACAGCACTGCTAAATGCTGCCTCTCTAACGGCCGTGTTACTGCCCAAGCCGGTCCCCTTGTTGCGGGTGAACCAGTCGCTTTGCTGAACTTCCAGCCCTAAAGCCTTGGCCACCTGCTCCAGGCTGTCAGGATAATCGAAACTTAATTCATCCAGTTGTTTGGCCAATTGCTCAAAGCGCTCACCCAGTTCACGTTCACGATATAAGGTCAGCAACTGGTCCTGTACTTCGGGATCGTCAAAGGCCTGTACCTGCTTCGACTGAATATCCTCAACCAGAATAAGGTGCCAGCCAAAGCTGGTCAGAACAGGAGCGCTCACTACACCTTTGTCTAGTCCAAATAGCGCTTCCTCGAATTCAGGCACCATCACTCCGCGAGCGACCCAGCCAAGATCCCCGCCCTTAGTCTTGGAACCAAGATCATCGGATTCCTTGCTCGCGACGCTCGTAAAATCTTCACCATCATTGAGTCGATCGCTGAGCGATTGAATCAACTTCTTGGCAACAGCTTCATTGCGTTCTTCATCTACGCGAACCAGGATGTGGCGCGCATGACGGCGCTCGGGCTTTGTAAAGCGCGCATTGACTTCGACCTCATAAATAGCTCGCAGCACTTCTGCTTCAGGCGGCTCTGCTTGCTGCAATGAGGATTTGTTCAGTTCAACGAAAGCAATCTGCAATCTCTCTTCAGTGCGATAATTCTGAGCATCCACCGCATATCGGGCTTCAACATCCTTATCACTGATCTCCGCTTTCGCCATGTAGTGGCTATAGGGGAGATGCAAATAGCTGATCTGACGTTGCTGGTTCTTCAAGCGCAACGCGGCATCCACATCACGCTCCGTGACAAAGGCGCTCGATGACAGCCCACCCTGCAATTGATCGACGGCCAATGCCTGCCTCAGTTGCTGTTCATAAGAAGCTGGTGTGTAGCCGCTTCTTGCCAGGACGTCACGGTAGCGCTGAGGTGAGAAACTGCCATCGACCTGGAAAGCTTCCTGCGATCTCAGGTTCTGCATAATCTGCACATCACTGACACGATAACCCGCCTTACGTGCATGCTGATTGAGGAGTGTTTCCTGGATCAGGTTATCCAGCACGCCACGACGTAACTGGTTTGTATCAATAGCATCCGGCTTAAAACCGTCGCCCATCAGTTGTTGTAGGCGTTGGTAGCTTTGATCATAAGCACGCTGCAACTGGACACGGGTAATGTCAGTACTGCCTACTTCAGCAACTTCCGGATTGGTAGGGGCACTTACATAGGAATCAATTCCCCAGAAAGCAAACGGAACGGTAATAAGCGCCACGATAAACCAGGCAATGGGGCCAGTGGCACGGTCACGAATTGATTGCAACATGAATCAGAATGCCTCTTGATCTACTCTTGTCTCGCACTGGCAGCATCGCTGCCACGAAAAGAAAAGGCGCCACGGGGGCGCCTTTCTGTTAATGGCGGAGTGGACGGGACTCGAACCCGCGACCCCCGGCGTGACAGGCCGGTATTCTAACCAACTGAACTACCACTCCGCATTTACTGGTGGGTGCTGACGGGATCGAACCGCCGACATTCGCCTTGTAAGGGCGACGCTCTACCAGCTGAGCTAAGCACCCTTTCGGGTATGAAGCCAGGAGTTTTTATCTCCTCAGCCCCTTGAAGGCGCGCTAGTTTACGGCATCCTTCAATGCTTTACCAGCCTTAAAACCCGGCGTTTTTCCTGCCTTGATTTTGATCGTTTCGCCCGTCTTTGGATTCCGACCCTTGCGTGCGGCTCGTTTACGTACGGAGAAAGTGCCAAAGCCCACTAATGAGACCTTGTCACCCTTTTTCAGGGCCTTGCTGATGCTCTCAACTACAGCATCAACCGCCTTACCAGCGTCAGCCTTAGACAGATCAGCACTGTTAGCCACTGCCTCGATCAAATCACTCTTATTCATGGTCTAGGTATCTCCTCAAAATGGTTAGACAACACCGGGAAAGCAGCAACACGGAATACCGTTTGGCCGTCAACCGGAAAACGACAAATTGGGATGGTAGTAACGCACTATCCGACAAGATTCTGGCACTTTCCAATGCCCCGGCCGATCCCACGGCTCCCAAACAATGGCCGGCAAGTGCTGTGGTTTATAGCAAGTGCGTTCTCGACACGTCAACCGTTGACAGCGAGCCGGTTTCTTGCATTCGAGTCAACCGGATCTATCGGGCTAGTGTGTACGCTTGGATTTTTCTTCCTCTACGTCCGCCTTACCCTTCTCCGTTGCTATAGCAATGCCTGTAGCCGGCATGCCTTCCGGCATCCTTTCCAGGGCCATTTCCAGTACTTCATCAATGCGGCGAACTGCCTGGATATCCAGTTTGCTCTTGATTTTGTTAGGTATTTCAACCAGGTCTTTTACATTTTCATGCGGAATCAGAACACGCTGTATTCCACCACGATGCGCTGCCAGTAATTTTTCCTTTAACCCGCCAATGGGCAAGACATCGCCCCGCAGGGTTATTTCGCCTGTCATGGCAACGTCTGCACGCACAGGTATTTCGGCCAGCGCAGAAACCAGAGCAGTGCACATTGCTATGCCAGCACTCGGCCCATCCTTGGGTGTTGCGCCTTCTGGGACATGCACATGCACATCCAGTTTCTGGCTAAAGTCGGGATCTATGCCAAGCTTGCCTGCCCTGCTGCGTACAACGGTCAGCGCAGCCTGTACTGATTCCTGCATCACATCGCCCAGACTGCCTGTATGCGTCAAGCGCCCTTTGCCAGGCACCACAGCTGCTTCAATACCCAGCAGTTCACCTCCCACCTCAGTCCATGCCAGCCCTGTCACCTGACCAATGCGGTTCTCCTGCTCGGCCTTTCCATAACGGTAGTGTGGCACTCCGAGGAATTTATCCAGATTACGTGTTGAGACATGCACGGACTTCTGTTTGGGTGACGTAATCAGTTCCTTCACCACTTTCCGACAGATTTTGCTGATATTACGTTCAAGATTCCTCACCCCTGCTTCGCGGGTGTAGTGCCTGATGATGTCGCGAATGGCCGTTTCGGAGATATTCAGTTCGCCGGCGTCAAGACCGTTGTCCTTACTCTTTTTAGAAATCAGGTACTGTTCAGCAATACTTACCTTTTCGTCCTCGGTATAGCCTGGCAAACGGATCACTTCCATGCGATCGAGTAAGGGTGGCGGTATATTCAGGGTGTTCGCGGTACAAACAAACATCACATCCGACAGGTCAAAGTCGACCTCCAGGTAATGATCGTTAAAACTGTTGTTCTGCTCCGGATCAAGCACCTCCAGCAAGGCAGAAGCCGGATCCCCGCGGAAATCCATAGACATCTTATCTATCTCATCCAGAAGGAATAACGGGTTTCGTACCCCGACCTTGGACATGTTCTGTAGAATCTTGCCCGGCATCGAGCCTATGTAAGTACGCCGATGCCCACGAATTTCAGCTTCATCACGCACACCGCCCAAGCTCATTCTTATGAACTTGCGATTCACAGCGCGTGCAATAGATCGGCCTAGAGAAGTCTTCCCGACACCGGGAGGTCCCACAAGACATAGAATAGGGCCGCGCAGCTTCTTAACACGCTGCTGCACTGCCAGGTTCTCGATAATGCGTTCCTTGACCTGCTCCAAACCGTAATGATCCTCATCTAGAATCTTTTCGGCTTGGCTCAGTTCAATGCGACTCTTGGTCTTTTTCTTCCAGGGTACGGCTACCACCCAATCGATATAGTTGCGCACCACGGTTGCTTCCGCAGACATGGGCGACATCATTTTTAACTTGTTGAACTCAGCCAGGGCCTTGGTCTTAACCTGCTTGGGCATGCCTGCCTTTTCGATCTTGTCAGCGAGTTCTTCTAGCTCATTGGGTGCATCCTCGCTGTCCCCGAGTTCCTTCTGAATCGCTTTCATCTGTTCGTTCAGATAGTACTCGCGCTGACTTTTCTCCATCTGCTGTTTAACACGCGAACGGATCTTTTTCTCGATCTGCAGCACTTCGATCTCGCCTTCGATCTGCTTCATGACATGCTCAATTCGAGCACGCACATCCTCCATCTCTAGTACACGCTGCTTGTCCTCCAAGCGTAAATTGAGATGTGCTGCAATCGTGTCGGCGAGGCGGCCAGCTGCATCCATGCTGGATAACGACGGCAGGAGTTCTGCTGGCACCTTCTTGTTGAGCTTCACGTATTGCTCAAAAACCGCTAAAGCCGAACGCATCAATGCGTCCAGTTCCGCGTCGTCACTCGCAACATCCTCCTGAATGACTTCACAGTCTGCCAGCAGATATCCGTCTGTTTCTTCCATCTGATAGATTCGGGCGCGCTCTGCCCCTTCCACCAGCACCTTGACTGTCCCGTCAGGCAACTTCAGCAGTTGCAGAATACTGGCCAGCGTACCGATGTTATAAAGTTCATCTGCCTTTGGGTCATCTACATCAGCCGAGCGTTGAGCAACCAGGAGAATGCGCTTGTCAGTCTCCATGGCCAATTCAAGGGCACGGATGGATTTTTCCCGTCCCACGAACAGCGGGATTGCCATATGAGGAAAGACGACTACGTCGCGTAGCGGAAGGACGGGTGCTTGGTTATCGTTGCTGCTGGTCATAAGACTCTTCCTTGGCAAACTGCCATCCGATTTGATAACAGTCGGCGCCCAAGCTGGGCTGATATTCAGCGTGACTGCAGGGCAAGGTCTAAAGCTCGACCAAGCCGCTACGCTAATTCATAGAATACAGGATAGATGCGGTCAAATGGCCGCTTTTCAAGGCCGAAGTCAGAGGTTTTGGCTCTTTATGGTGAGAAACAGGCTAATTATGGCCCTTGCTCCATTCCACCAGCAGCCTTTATGCCTGCCCGTCTCCTACAGCCCTTGCGGGTTCGGTCGACTCATAAACGATGTAGGGCTTTGCGTCACCCTTAACGACCGCATCGTCTACCACCACCTTGGAAACATGTTCCATCGAGGGCAGGTCGTACATCACATCCAATAAGATGTTTTCTACGATTGTGCGCAACCCACGCGCTCCGGTCTTGCGTTCCTTCGCCTTGCTGGCAATGGCCAACAAGGCATCTTCACGCAACTCAAGGTCACAACCTTCCATTTCAAACAGGCGAGCATACTGCTTGGCAATCGCGTTCTTCGGTTCAGTCAGAATGGATACCAGAGCTGCCTCATCCAACTCTTCAAGCGTAGCCACTACAGGCAGTCGACCAATAAACTCCGGAATTAACCCATACTTGATCAGGTCTTCGGGCTCGACATCCTGCAGAATCTCGCCGAGCGCGCGCGTGTCCTGCAAACCCTTAACCTCTGCCTGGAAACCTATGCCAGCCTGGCCGGAACGGCTGCTGATCACCTTTTCAAGACCAGCAAAGGCACCACCACATATGAACAAGATACCCGCAGTGTTTACTTGCAGAAATTCCTGTTGCGGGTGTTTGCGTCCGCCCTGCGGCGGCACTGAAGCCACGGTGCCTTCTATCAGCTTCAGCAGTGCCTGCTGAACACCCTCTCCCGAAACATCTCGTGTAATGGAGGGGTTTTCACTCTTGCGTGAAATCTTATCTATTTCATCTATATAAACAATGCCACGCTGGGCTTTATCAACCTCGTAATCGCATTTCTGCAACAACTTCTGGATGATGTTTTCTACGTCTTCACCCACATAACCCGCTTCGGTCAGGGTGGTGGCATCCGCGATAGCAAAGGGAACATCCAACAGACGTGCAAGTGTCTCGGCCAACAGCGTTTTTCCGGAGCCGGTCGGCCCGATCAGCAGGATGTTGCTCTTCGAAAGTTCGACTTCACCATCCGCATTTGCAGCATTCAGGCGCTTGTAGTGGTTATAAACAGCCACAGCAAGAACTTTCTTGGCAGACTCCTGGCCGATGACATAGTCATCCAGAACCTTCTTGATTTCATGGGGTTTCGGCAGGCCTGTATTGGCCGGCTTGGCCTGCAGTTCCTCCCGGATAATGTCGTTACAGAGCTCTACACATTCATCGCAGATGAACACTGATGGACCAGCGATCAATTTTCTTACTTCATGCTCACTCTTGCCGCAGAAGGAGCAATACAGCACCTTACCGCCATTGTTATTACCCGTTTCCTCGCTCATGTTCCTTCCTGGCGCCGTCTTTGGCTCTGTTCAAGGCCGTTTCTATAGGTCATGTATACCACGACGCAGAGAAGTCGCAAACCCTACCGGCTTAAATATTTAGTCAGCCCTTTCCTGGGCAAGTTCCGTACTGCTGCTG
Organism: Nevskiales bacterium; assembly: GCA_041630955.1. Classification (GTDB taxonomy): domain Bacteria; phylum Pseudomonadota; class Gammaproteobacteria; order Nevskiales; family CAJXLF01; genus JBFKKS01. The sequence continues at coordinate 1,633 of JBFKKS010000059.1, read as the reverse complement.
GCCCCCGGTGAACTAGGGTATCGACTTACGAGAACTCAGTACTTCGTCAATTAAGCCGTATTGCTTGGCTTCCTCGCCACTCATGAAGAAATCACGATCACTGTCTTGCTGAATCTTGTCGAGCGACTGGCCTGTATGCTTGACCAGAATATCGTTCAGTCGATCACGTACCGACAAAATTTCCTTGGCATGTATTTCGATATCTGATGCCTGGCCCTGAAAGCCGCCCAGTGGCTGATGCACCATAACCCGTGAATGGGGAAGACAATAACGCTTACCCTTGGCACCGCCCGCCAGAAGAATCGCACCCATACTGGCTGCCTGCCCCATGCACATGGTGGACACATCCGGCTTGATGAATTGCATCGTGTCGTATATCGACAGTCCTGCTGTCACCACTCCACCGGGCGAATTGATGTAAAGGTGTATATCTTTATCCGGGTTTTCAGATTCGAGAAACAACATCTGAGCCACAATCAGGTTCGCCATATGGTCTTCAACCTGACCAACCACAAATATCACTCGCTCCTTGAGCAGGCGCGAGTAAATATCAAAAGCACGTTCCCCACGAGGCGTCTGCTCCACAACCATAGGCACAAGGCCTTGAGCATGGGTTTTAGCTGGCGATCGGTCATGGAACATCTGCAGAATCCCCTTCAGAGAATAGTGATAAATAAGCGTCGGTAGACGTTGTTATATCATGCGGCTCGTTGGTTTTGTTGCGTGGTTTTTGCCATGAGTTCCTCATAGGTCAAGCTGACCTCTTTAACCTTGGCCTGCTCAAGTAATTTATCCACAACCTGTTCTTCCATGGCCATCGCCTCTATCCCCTGCATGATCTGCGGGTTAGAGCGGTAGTAATTCAATACCTCATCACTCTTTTCATAGCCCTGGGCAAGGTCCTCGAGCACGGAATCAACCTTGGCGCTATCCAGTTCTATAGACAGGCTCTTGATAACCTCAGCCAACAAAAGGCCCAAAGAGACGCGCCTTTCAGCTCCTTCTGCGAAAACCTCATCAGGCAGCAGCTCCTTAAGTTTCTGAGCATCACCGCGCATGGTTTCCGGAAGTCTGTGACTGGCCTCCTGGCGCATATTTTCAAGCTCCTGTGAGACCAGGCCGCGAGGCACATCCAGCTTGTTTGCCTTAAGAAGGCCATCCATAATTTCAGCCTTTACAAGGTTTTTGGCTGCTTTACTTGCCTCTTTCTGCAGCGACTCGCGCAATTTGGCCTGCATGGCTTGCAGTGTTCCCTCTTCGAATCCGGCTGACTTGATGAATGCTTCATCGATATCAGGCAGGTGTTCTTCGGCGACCTCCTTGAGCGTAATCTCAAACTCGGCGGTCTTGCCCTTGAGCAGATCACTTGGGTAGTCCTCTGGAAAACTGACGTCGACAGTAAACGGAGCATCACCTGCTTTGTGCCCAATGATCCCGTTTTCCATGTCGCTTAATAGCTGTCCGCTACCGATGACATTTTCGAAGTCTTCACCTTTGCCACCATCAAAGGCCTCACCGTCAAGTCTTCCAACGAAATCGATCTTCACACGGTCGCCTTCCTTAGCGGACCGCTCTACACTGTGAAAATGCTTATGCTGCTCGAGAAGCGATTCAATAACGCGCTCCACATCAG
>JBFKKS010000058.1:0-11875 GCA_041630955.1 Nevskiales bacterium | reverse complement strand
TGGCACGGCCAGTATTGTGGTGGTGAACTTTACCGAGGAGGTCGGTCATTCGCTGGCGCTGAGTCGCGAGATTTATCACAGTGGCCTGGCGCTGCGCGACGAGATGCGTGAGCGCTTTCCGGGCCTGGGCTTCTATGTGACCGGGGTGGTGGGCGGTTCGGCGGCCGGTGCGGATGTGGCCATGGATGATGGCGGTTTCCTGATTCCGCTGGGTCTGTTCTTCGCTCTGCTGGCGATTGTCTGTTACCTGTATTACGAGAGCCGCCATGTGCCGACCAGCGTGTACGGCATGCTGGCCTGCCTGTCGGTGATCATCGTGTCCACGCTGGTGCCGATGGGCGTAATGGGCTTCCTGAAGATTGCCGCCACCAATATTACGGTGCTGATCCCGGTGATTATTCTCACCTTGGCGGTGGCCGATTCGCTGCATATTTTGATTACCTATTACCAGCGCCTGGGTACGGGTGAAGACAGCGCCGCCGCATTGCGTGAGAGCCTGCGGATCAATGCCGAACCGGTGTGGCTGACCAGCGTGACGACCATGCTGGGTTTCCTAGTGATGAATGCCAGCGATTCGCCGCCGTTCCAGACCATGGGCAACCTGGTGGCGTTGGGTGTTTTCGTGGCCTGGATGGCCGTGAATACGCTGCTGCCGGCGGTGATGTCGATGCTGCCGGTGAAGGTCACAGTGAAGCAGGAATCGGTACATGTGCCGATGATCGGACTGGCGATTCGGGTGATTCGCCATTACAAGGCGATCCTGACAGTTGGGGTGCTGACGGTGGTGCTGGGGATCGTGTGCATACCGATGAACCGCATGAATGATTCATGGACGACCTACCTGACAGAAGACACCACCTTTGGTGCGGATACGGCCGAGATGATCCGCAGTTTCCAGGACTTCAACTACATTGAGTTTGAGCTGGACAGCGGCAAGCCCGGTGGCATTTTCGAGATGCAGTACCTCGAAAAACTGGCCGCGTTTGCCGACTGGATGCGGGGGCAGCCTGAGGTGCGTTACGTGCAGGCGCTGGACCTGACGCTCAAGCGCCTGCGGCGGAATATGCATGGTGATGATCCGGCCTACGAGGTGATGCCCAAATCGGAAGATGAGGCCGCTCAGTATCTGTTGCTGTATGAGATGTCTTTGCCGTACGGGGCGTCTCTGACCAACGAGATGACGATGGACAAGTCGGCCCTGCGCCTGATCGTGGGTCTGAACCACAGCGAGACGGCGGATCACCTGGCCTTTCAGGCCAGAGCGGCGCAGTGGCTGGACGAGAACGCGCCGGAAATGGCCTATCCCGGTACCAGCACCACCACCATCATGGCCGACCTGTCGCGGCGTGACTCCAAAGCCATGCTCACCGGTACCGTGATGGCGCTGGTCGTGATTTCGCTGACCATCATGGTGGTATTCCGTTCGCTGGAATATGGCCTGCTGAGTTTCCTGGTGAACGTGATGCCGGCCACGCTGGCACTGGGCCTGTGGGGTCTGTTTGTGGGGCAGGTGGGTATCAGCGTGTCGATGGTGTTTGCCGCCAGTCTCGGCATCATCGTGGACTACTGCCTGCACTTCCTGAGCAAGTACCGGCGTGCCAAGCAGGAACGTGGCCTGTCGGCCGAGCAGGCGATTGAGTACGCCTTTTCGACCGTGGGCGTGGCGCTGATGGTCACCACCGCCGTGCTGGGTATCAACTTCGCGATCCTGGGGCTGTCGAACTTCCGTATCAATATCGATATGGGCGTGCTCACCGCCATGACGATCGTGTTCGCCCTGCTGGCCCAGCTGTTTTACCTGCCGGCCCTGCTGCTGGTGCTGGATCGTTTCAAGACCGCCAGGCAAACGGTGACGGTCACTTAATCTCGGCTTCAATCTTTGTTATGGTGCCTGCCCTTTTTACAGAGGCAGGGCACATTGTCCGGCAGCGGGTGCGTTAGACTCCCGCGCATGAGGACAGCAGATTGATGAGAAACGCTTTACTACCGATAACCGCGCTGTTGGCCAGCGTGGCCTTGTTGTTTATGGCCAATGGTTTGCTGGGCGTTTTGCTGCCTTTGTATGCACTGTTTATCGGGTTCTCGCCGTTTGAAATCGGCATTATGGGCACCACCTATTTCGCCGGCTTTTTTGCCGGTTGTATTCTTGGTCCGCGCCTGGTCAGGCGAGTGGGGCACATTCGCAGCTTTGCCGCGCTGGTGGGTCTGATCTGTGCCCTGGTGTTGCTGATGGGGCTGACCGAAGCGCGACCGCTGTGGTGGCTGGCCCGCGGGGTGATCGGCGGCTGCTTTGCCTGTTCCTATATTGTGATCGAGAGTTGGCTCAACGACCGCGCCACCAACAGTAATCGCGGTTTTGTGTTTTCGGTTTACACCATCGTCAATCTCACGGTCATCACCCTGGGTCAGCTGGCCATCATGCTGGCCAGTATCGAGGGCCTGCAATTGTTTGCCGTGGCCGCGATGATGGTGTCGCTGGCAACCTTGCCAGTCGTTGTGAGTGCTGCACAGGCACCCACGCCGCCCGAGCATGTGCATGTGCGGCTGGATTTTCTGTTCAAGCGTTCGCGGGTCGCCATGGTCGCTTGTCTGGGAGTTGGCATCGTCAATGGTTCCTTCTGGATGCTGGGGCCCTTGTTCGGCCAGAGGGAAGGGGCCGGCGTGGAAGCCACAGCAATCTTCATGAGCCTGGCCGTGATGGCTGGCGCCTTGGGTCAGTGGCCGCTGGGGCATTTGTCAGACAACATGGACCGGCGCTGGGTGATTATCCTTGCCTGCATTGGGGCAAGCCTGGGTGCGGTGGTGCTGGTGGCGTTTCCGGCGTCGGGCATGGTGACGACCTATGCGGGCGCGGTTCTGTTCGGCGTTTTCGCGTTTCCGCTGTATGCACTGTGTGCAGCGCATCTGAATGATTTTATCGATCCGGACGGCTTCGTGGAGGCCGCAAGCGGGTTACTCATGGCCTACGCTACCGGCGCTATGCTCGGCCCGCTGCTGGCATCGGCCCTGATGGGCTGGTTTGGCGTGGCCAGCCTGTTTGTATTCACGGCGGTCGTGCACCTGATGATCGCTGGCTATGCACTACACCGGATACGGGCCAAGGAACCGACCAGTGAGGCCGGCCAGGCCTCGTTTGCAGACGCACTGGTCATGACCTCCATGGCCGCGGAAATCGATATTCATGCCGACACCGACGAGTCGGAGCCAGGCACTGCTGCCCCCTGAGCCCATAGCGTAGGCCAGGAAATGTCCCTGTAGGGCAGATAAACCTTGTGTGGAATCGCTGAACTGATAACGTATCGTCCTTCCCAGCCAAAACCCGCCTTAAAAGGGAACTGAAATGCACCTGCTGAACCCAAAGAAATTCGCCCAGTCCTACCCGGATGAAGAAACCCGCCAGATCATGCTCAAGACCATCGATTTCTTCGAGGGCATGGGGCTGGCCAAGTGCAAGGCCGATTACGAAAGCCGTCGCTGGTATACCGAGTTTCTGGAGTTCAACAAGAAAGAAAAGATCTTCGCCACCCTGATGACGCCCAAGGGCTATGGCTCGAATCCCGAGCAGGCACGCTGGGATACCTCACGCATCACTGATTTTGCCGAGATCCTGGGTTTCTATGGCCTGACCTACTGGTACTGCTTTCAGGTGTCGGCGCTGGGCCTGGGGCCGATCTTCATGGGCAGCAACGAGGCTCTGAAACACAAGACCGCCAAGCTGCTGGAGGAAGGCGAGATCTTTGCCTTTGGCCTGTCAGAGAAAGAACACGGCGCGGATATTTACTCGTCTGAAATGCGGTTGGTGCCGACCGGCGAGGGCGAGTACGTGGCCCGCGGCGAGAAGTACTACATCGGCAACGGCAACAAGGCCGCGCTGGTGTCGACTTTCGGCAAGGTGGAGGGCACGGACGACTACGTCTTCTTCGCGGTGGATTCGCAGCACGAGAAGTACGAATGCGTGAAGAACGTGATCAACAACCAGGACTATGTGGCGAACTATCGCCTGCATGACTACCCGATTACCGAGGCGGACATCTCCGAGCGTGGTCCCAAGGCCTGGGATGATTCGCTCAACACGATCAACGTCATGAAGTTCAACCTGGGCTACGCCTCCATTGGTATCTGCACCCACGCCTATCACGAGGCGATCGACCACGCGGCCAACCGTTACCTGTTTGGCCACTATGTCACTGACTTCATGCACATCAAGCAGCTGTTCGTGGATGCCTATACCCGCCTGACCGCGATGCGCCTGTTCGCCCGCCGTGCGCGTGATTACATGCGCTCGGCCGGTGAAAACGACCGCCGTTACCTGTTGTTCAACCCGATGGTGAAAATGAAGGTGACCACGCAGGGCGAGGAAGTCATGAACCTGCTGTGGGATGTGATCGCCGCCAAGGGCTTTGAAAAGGATATGTACTTCGAGAATGCCGTGATCGATATTCGTGCGCTGCCCAAGCTGGAAGGCACCGTGCATGTGAACATGGCCCTGATCGTGAAGTTCATGGCCAACTACTTCTTCAAGTCGGATTCCTTTGACGAGGTGCCGGTGCGTGAAGATGGCGTGAATGACGACTTCCTGTTCAACCAGGGGCCGACCAAGGGCCTGGGCAAGACCCGCTTTCACGATTACCGGATTGCCTACGACAAGTGCGACCTGCCCAACGTGAAGGTGTTTCGCAAGCAGGTTGCCCGCTTCAAGAAAATGCTGATGGTGGCCCGGCCCAACAAGGCCCAGATCAAGGACATCGATTTCCTGCTGATCACGGGCGAGTTGTTTACGCTGGTCGCCTACGGGCAACTGATCCTGGAAAGCTGGGACCTGAATGATATCGACGACGATGTGGTCGATCAGATCTTCGATTTCATGGTGCGGGACTTTTCCAAGTACGCCCTGCAGTTGTATTCCAAGACCAGCAGCACGCGTGTGCAACGCCTGTTCTGCCAGTCAATGATCAGCAAGCCGGTACGCGATGACCGTCGCTATGAGCGTGTGCTGAACGAGTTTGCCTACGCCATGAAAGACGCCTACACGATGAATCCCTAGAAAACCCGGCGCTTTATTGATTCAGAATGATTCAGCGTTTCTCATGATGATGCTTCAGGACTGGCAGGCATTGCCCACGCGATTCTGGTCATCGTCCAGTTGATCCGGATTGGCATCAAAGGGGCAGTTGTCCTCTGCGTCTGAAATGCCATCTTCGTCCAGGTCGAGAATGCTGTCTTCAAAGGCTATACGGAAGGCGCCATTGCTGAGGTTTAGCTGTTCAGTTCCACCCACGTCTGTCAGCACGCCTGAGAAATAACCCGTTAGTTCGGTGCTGCTGGCAACTGTCACCGTGAGCGTGCATGCGCCACCCGCTGAGTGGGTGCTGTACTGGGTATTGTCGACATGCAGGGTAATGGAAGGTGCCGTTTGATCTGTGGCATCGCAGTGATAGCTGCCTGCGGCTGGCGTAATCGCTGAAATGGACCAGCTTTGTGCACCATTACTGAGGTTTTCCGTCTGAATGCCGCGGCTGTCCCCGGTGACGACATATCGCATGTCACCTGTAAAGTTGTATACCACCCCATCAACCGTGCCGGTGATGCCCCTGTCAGTGTGGTCTGACTCAGGCTCGGGCTCGGGCTCAGGCTCGGGCGAAGGGTCTGGGTCAGAGTCGGGTTGGCTGGTGCTGTCTCCCGAGCTTAGGTCTGTATTGCTATCCAGTGCCGATGTCTGCTGGCTATGGTCGCTATCTGAGTCACCGCCGCAGGCGATGAGTACGCTCGTTGCCAGTACCAGGACAAGAAGACGAAGATGTTTTGTGATTGATGGATTCATGACCTTCTCCCTCAGACCTTGACGCCATGGCGTACGCTTCTGACGAAAAGCCGGGTGAGCCGGTATTCGCCGCTCAGGGTGCCAAACATCTTTTTGTAATCCACCACACCATTCACCTCGGTAAAGCGCACGGCGAATTCAGCTATTTCCTCGCTGGTTGTGGTTTTTGATCTGGCGGCATGCTTTTTCAGCACGCTTTCAATGAATTGTCTCTGTGCGGTAGCAGGGTTAGCGGCTTCTCCCTGCTGGCTTAGTGCCCAGCTTATCGCCGGGGTGGCGGCAGCCAGTCCGGCAACTTGAGCTGAAGTTTTCAGCATTTCGCGGCGGGAGGTTTTTCTGTTCAACATGGGGTTACCTCCCTAGTTCCAGGGGCTACAGGTCATGGTCGATGGGCGCTTGAGGTTGTAAGCCCAGCGACGGCTCGCGTTCTTGTCCTGGATGTGGTCATCCAGGGTGATCAGTTCTCGTTGAAAGTTATCCAGGTGCTTGTAAACGCGCTGATCGTGCATGAATTGTCCCTTGGGGTATTTGCCGAGGGAGCGGTGCCATTCACGGGGCAGGTCAACAAATATCCGTGAGGAGCAGAACACGGCCATGCCAATATTGATCGGCGGGAGAATGTTCAGCCAGTCAAGCTCGGTTTTGGTTTCGTCGTTACGCGGTACACGATCAGACCAGTAGCCCATGGGTGCAAGTTTCTGACAGGACAGCACGGCTTCCAGTGCATGATTGCCAGTCATCCAGTAGATGAGGTGGGTGATCATGCTGACAAGCTCGTCAAAGCTGTTCAGGGTTTCAGGAAAACCTTTCACCCGGGCTTCATTGACAACCTCGTGGCAGAAGGCCTGGAGTTCATGATCCTGCTGCACGTCACTGTCGCTGCGGTAGTAGAGCTTGAGGTAATTGCGCACCCACTTTTCAATAACGGGGAATAGCCCGTCATCATCGTGAAGTGGAAAGTCTTCGATGGCGGCAAAGTCGGTGTCTTTACTGCGATCAAATGGCGTGCTGTTTTCAAAGAAGTCGTAGGTCTGCGCCAGGCGAATGGTTTCTTCCAGGAAGGTTTCACCGGTCCAGCCACTCAGCTTGTTGGCAAGGCCAGACAGCAGTCCATGGTCGGTTCTTCCGTACTCTGCAGGGTTGCTACCCACTTCCCAGAAAACGCCGAGGTGGTTATTGGTCACCAGGGACATCATGTGTGTTTCCAGCAGGGCTGTTAGCGGATGCTGGCTGGGAATGGTGCGGTAAAAGCTGACTGGAATGGGCCCCAGGTACATGTGCGTGGACAGGTGATCCACCACGTTGCAGATGGCATACATACCCAGGAACAGTGTCTTGGCCATTTGCCAGGACCAGTAATCGGTACCTGGTGTAATGATCTCTGAAAGCGGCCTGGAGGCATCCTGAATATTCAGATACTTCCACAGCATGCGTTCCTGGGCATTCTGCGGCGTGTGCTGCGTGCTCTGGATCGCAATCGTCTTAAGCGGACCGCCAGACTTGGGCACTGCAAACATGGCAATGGCTGCATAGAAGCGTGCGCCATCCGATTCGGTGGAAGGTGGCTTGGTGTTGGCAGGGTGGAATTCCTTGAAGTCCACGATAAAGACGCGTCCTTCGGCCATGGCCTGATCGAGGTCGTCGTCCTTGAAGTCGGCGGTCTGCCGGAAGTGTTCGTTAGTGACCCTGAAATTGTCCTGATGCTCGGTGTAGGGCTTTAGCCGGGAGTAGGGGGAGCCGGCGGCGATTTGCAGCCAGGCAATGATGTCATCATCACGAAACTCGGCATCGAATGGCTGCTTGGGATACTTGTTGCCGATTTCCGGGTAGAAATCCCAATGGTCGACATTCAATGTACGGGTCGCGGGTACGAGGACGAGAATATGGTCAATGAGATCGAGTTTGACCTGATCCGGATTCGAGCCGTCGAGAGCATTTTCAACCAGAATGGAGAGCAGGCGGGAAATGTTGGACAGGGCCCGCGGGTTGGTTGCCCACACGTGCCAGTTCTTTTCAAAGTAGGGGAACAGGGCTTCAAAAAAATCGATGGCGTCCTCGGCGGGATGTGAATCATCAACCCCTAGGTCATTTTCCTGTGCGAAGCGTTCTCTCTGTTCGGGGGTACCCCTGAGCGTCCAGAGAGAATTCTTGCGCACGTCCGGTGAACTGACATTGGCATGCACCACGGCATTTTCTATCAGGCTGCTTTCATACCAGTTGTCGATTTTGGCCTGCTCAAGCTCCTGATCCCGCAGGTTTTTCTCTAATGCCGTGGAACGGTGATAAAGCCTGGGGAAGGGGTAGGCAGGGAGCTGGGTCCAGGAAGTACCAATGGATGCCTGTCCATTGCAGTAACCGTCGCCGACTGCAGCCAGGCCGGGGTTTCTGACTTCAGCCGTTTCCTTGCAATTGGTATAGACATGGAAAGGTGGCTTTATGGGCGGGTTTGAATCCGCGAACATCGTCTGGGACTTGTTGTTCAGTTCCAGGGCTTCGAGCGAAAGAAATTCCTCGTTCACAATGGCCATGCTGCTCCTCCGGCTTTAATTTTCTATGCGTGGAGCATAAGTAGGTCTTGTGTGAAATTCACGCCAATCTGCATGACAGTCATGCCAATTTAATGCGCGGTGCAATCCGTGTAAGTGATATATATACACTTTGTATTCATCAGAAGGGCGCTTGCAGGAGACATGTCAGAGGAGTTCAAGGTGCTGGCTTCTGTCTATCGGAGCCTGATAGATATCCTCAAGGAGGACGGCTATTCGGGTGCAGATGTGGCTGAAAAACTGAAAATTGACTTGAACAAGCTGGGTACTCCGCAGGAGATGTTGACGCTGGAAGCCATCACCGCGCTTTGGCAGCTCGGTTATCAATCACGTGGGCCAACTATCGGCATTGAGGTGGGGGCCCGGGTCAAGATGATCGATTTTCAGGATGTCGGGATTTTTCTGGCTTCTACCGAGAACGTGGCCGAATGGATGCGGCAGATGGATCAGTATTCCGGCCTGTTCAGCAACCTTGGGCGGGTGGAGGCCAGGGATACGAACAAAGGGCTGGAAGTCAGCATTATCTACACGCCGTCTGTTCCACTGAAGTTTGAGCGGCTCGAGTTTATTGCGCTGATTATCTACAACCTGATCTCCCAGTTTCTGGAAAGACCCCTGGTACTCAGTGGGTTTGAGCTGACGCGTCCGAAGCCTGCAGATCCTGCGCCCTGGGAAGAGGCTTTTGGCACCAGCATTACCTGGGGTGCGAAGGAAACCAAATATGTCATCGATCACGAGGAAGCCAGTCGCCCCATACTGACGCGCAATCCCAGGATGAAGAAAGACTTCCAGATGCTGCTCAATAGCCGTCTGGAAGAAGCCGCCAGGGAATCGCCGCTTACCCCGATCCGTTCTGAAATGATGAAGCAGCTACACGATGGACCCACAGTGGAGTCGGTGGCCTATGCGATGAATTTGAGCGTACGTTCATTGCAGCGCAGGCTGGAAAAAGCAAACTATTCATTCAGCAAACTCTTGACGGAAATCCGGCGGGACACGGCAATCCATTACCTGGAGCTTGGCGCGCCACTGGGAGAGGTTGCAGGCATGCTGGGTTACACCGAAATGTCAGGTTTCAGCAAGGCGTTCAAACGCTGGCTTGGCATGTCACCTGCCGAGTACAGCGAAACGCTTAAAAACGATCATTAATCGTGCCGGTCGTTCACCCCTATGGGGGATGAATGTCCTGCGCCAGGCCGCAGAATACACTCTCGAGCCAGACCGCTTGCTGCGGGTGATGAATTGACGGATGGACAGATGACAATCATGGACACGGATATCAGGACAGAACTTCAAGCAGCTGGCAGATGCTTGCGGCAGTTGGCCCTGCCTGTGGCAATGGCCGTGGTGGTGCTGGCAGTAACGGGCTGTAACTCATCGTCTTCTGACCCTGATCGGAACGTCACCAGACAGTCCTCACAGATACCAGCGGGGGCGCCAGCTGCGGCTTTTGCCAGCCCTGCGGTTCTCCCCGAGCCCGAGTCCTGGCCATTTAAACAGGGCGCGCCGGGCATCAGTGGTACCGGACGCTATGCCTGGGGTGCCTATTACTGGAGTGATTTTCTCTACGATGCCAACGGGGCGCTGGGCGGAGATCCGCCTGCTGACCACTATGGCAGCCCGACCGGTGGCGGCATGCGCTATCCCGACGAGCCGGGCATGGCGGAGAACGGCGCAGATGTTTTCCGCGTTGGCATGGCAGCAGATAAGGATGCTAGCTGGTGGCGCGTGGACTGGCAGACGCTGGCGGATGTGAATGTGCCAGTGGCCGCCTTTGGGCTTGATTTCGAGGCAGGCGGGTTGGACGCCAGTACCGAGTGGCCGGGTGTGCCGCGGCTGCGATCTGCGGGCGTGGATGCGGTGCTGATGCTGTCTGCAGCGGGTTACCAGTTACTGGGTGCTGACGGTGCCCTGCTGGGATCCGGTGAGATCTTCGTTGATCTGGCCAGCCAGAGCTTTGTTGCGCGAGTCCCTCGTGATCAGCTGCCGGTCTCAGATCAGTGGCAGGTGCGGCTGGTGGCCGGGCTGCATGACGGTGCGGGCGGGTTCCGCGATGAGATGCCAGCCTTTGCCGGGCCACCCACCGCGCCGCCCGTGTTTAACGCGGCATTCCGTGATTACAGCCATGAGCCGGTCGAGCAAAACTTCTGGAAGGATCTGGGGCAGGCCCAGGCGCTGGCAGAAGGTGATATCAGCGCTTTTGTCATTACGCTTGACTGGTCACGGCTTGATATCGACATCGCCGAGCCAGAAGCCACCCCGGTGGGTTTGGTCAACCGCTGGTATGTGTCATCCATCGATCCACTCGAGGAATACGGGCGCGTGGGTATCGACCGGGCCACCGGTATAGCCGGTGGACACCCCGTTTATCTGGACAAGGTTCAGCCCTATGCACTGTGGATACCGGCATCCTATTCCCCGTCGCAGCCCGCGCCGCTGACCCTGACCCTGCATAGCGGTTCGCAGATGCACAACCAGTATGGCGTGACGACCCCCAATTTCATTGCCGAGGCCTGCGAGGCACGGGGTGCCATCTGCCTGAGCACCTTGGGTCGTGGGCCGGCTGGCGATTTTGAAGGCGATGCGGAACTTGACCTGTGGGAAGCCTGGCACGATGTGGACCTGCACTACGAGCTGGATCCGAAGCGGGTTCACAGCACCGGCTACTCAATGGGCGGCAACACCACGCTTCGATTATTAATGAAATATCCGGATGTGATTGCGGGTGGCATTGTGATTGCCGGTGGTGATGATCGGGTAATCGATTTGAATCTTCTGCCGAACCTGCGCTGGAGTGGTTACTACCATGCACATGGCAGCCTGGATGAGCAGGTGCCTTTCCCGGAAGGACGGGTGATAGCAGATACGCTCAAGGCACTGGGCTACCAGTACGTTTTCGATCATTTCCTGACCGAGGATCACGTGGCCTGGGCGCTCAAGGATATGCTCTACCCGGCGTTTACGGATGCTGCACAGTGGTTGACCAACGAATCGCCTGCCACGCAAAAAGATAATCCGGGGTTGATTGATTTTCACTGGCTGCCGGGTGATGTGAACGAGCGCCTGGGTGTGGGCCCCCACGGTCCCTGGTGGCTGGAGAAGTTAAAGGCAGCCGAAGGGGCAGCCATCGCCAGGATACAGGCGCGATCCGGTGGGCGGCCCGAGGCTGCCATTGATGCGGTGGCGTTTGAAACCAGTTACTCGCCAACGCCGACAGCGCACCAGCGTGAAAGTCAGTACTGGGTACTGGGTGAGACCCCAACAGCTGAGAATGTGCTTGAGCTGAGCCTTGTGCAGGTCAGCCAGCTGGGTATTGATCTTGTGGGGGCCGGGCTTGCCCAGGCCAGCACAATCACTTTAATGGTCGATACCGATGCGCCGGTCCGTTTGCTGCTGCGGAATGAAGTTATGACAGGCGTTCTGGATATTGGCCCGGGAGAGGGCCAGCTGCTGGAACTGGATCGTGATCTTCAACCGCTCGGCTGATACGCGAGCCGGGCATTTGCTG
>JBFKKS010000057.1:0-11950 GCA_041630955.1 Nevskiales bacterium | reverse complement strand
ATGCCGAAGTCGATGAAGCCGACGCGGCCGTCTTCCAGCACCATCAGGTTGCCGGCGTGTACGTCGGCATGGAAGAACTGGCAATGCATGAGGCTGGCAATCCAGGTGTTCATGGCTGTGAGCAGGGTCTGCTCGGGGTTGCGGCTATGCTGGCGTATCGCATCCAGATCAGTGAGCGGTACACCGTAGAAGCGCTCCATGGTCAGCACCTTGAGCGTGGTCGCCTGATGGTAAACCCTGGGCACGGCGGCTTCGGTGTTGCCGGTTTCACGCAGGAACTGGTCAAAGGTCTCGATGTTCTTGGCTTCCTGCAGAAAATCGCATTCGGCCAGCATGCCGGCCTGTATCTCGGCCACGATATCGGATAGCGAGGCATGCACCAGCGTTGGTGCTATGAACTCCATGACCTTGGCAGTCACATACAGAAAGTTGAGATCCGTAAGCAGAATATTACGTACGCCTGGCTTCTGCACCTTGATCACGACATCTTCGCCGGTGACCAGCCGCGCAGCATGCACCTGAGCGATCGAGGCCGACGCGAGCGGCTTTTGATCTATCCACTGGTAAATATCGCTGAGTGGCTGGTCGAATTCGCTGCGCAACGTGCGCTCCACGGTACGCCATGGCAAAGGATCAACCTTGTCGAGGCAGTTCTGGAATTCCTGTACGTACTCGGCAGGGAATACCGAGGGGGCGCTGGCGATGAACTGGCCGAGCTTGATGTAGGTGGTGCCGAGGCGCTCAAAAGTCTCGCGCATCAGGCGGGCGGGCGGCGGGCGCTTGCCCATCAGCCAACCGAGGCCTGTTGTGGATAGAATGCGCACGGTCTGACCTATGCGTAATCCGCCTTTCAGGCTGTTACTGACAACACTCATGGATGAAAAATCTGTGGCTTGTGCGACGCACAATTATATCAGTCCTGCGGGCCGTGCAAAAAACCGTATGGTTGATTAAGGGGCCGGTGGCCTACTCGGGCTTGCGAAACTTGAGGGTCATGCGGTCACTCTCGCCGATACGCAGGTAGCGGTCGCGGTCAACTTCTTTCAAGCGCAGGGTCGGGGGCAGGGTCCATACCCCTTCCGGGTGATCGCGGTTATCGAGCGGGTTGGCATTGATCTCGCTGCTGCCGATGAATTCAAAACCGGCATTCTTGGCCATATGGATGACTGCGGCTTCGGTTACATAGCCAGATAGGGCCTCCGGGTCCTGTGGCTGGTCCGGATGACCGCGATGTTCGACCACACCGAGTAAACCACCGGGTTTCAGGGCCTCATACATGGCGGTGAACACCGCATCCGCGTAGCCCGCCTTCATCCAGTTATGCACATTACGAAAGGTCAGCACACGATCAGCGCTGCCAGCAGGTGCAATGTCTGTCTTTTCGGGGGGGCGGAGTTCGGTGATGATGCTGTGATCGTAGAGCTCAGGGACCGCGGCAAATTTGTCTTTCAGCTTTTGCGCGTTAATACGGTAGAACGGGATAGCAGAATCGATTTCAAAGCCAGCGGCATAATACTTGCCGGAAGTGCGCAGATATGGGGCCAGGATTTCGCTGTACCAGCCACCGCCGGGCCAGATTTCTACCACTGTCATATCAGGCTCAACGCCAAACCAGGCCAGGGTCGCCAACGGGTGTCGATAGCGATCACGGGCACGATTAGATTCGCTTCGGTGGGCTGATTCCAGTACAGGTTTGAGCTGGGAGCGAATGTTCTTCACGGTCTGCATGTCCTGCTGCTCACGTTGTAGAGTAAGCAGGGCCAGCAGGCCGACAGTGGCTATGATAGCCGTGATAATCCAGATGCGGTCTCGCATAACGTGCTGCCTGCCTTAATAGCCGTGGGAGGAGGTGGTTCTGACTTCGGTGACTTTGCCGTCCTCAATGACGACTTCACGTAATAAGCGCTGTTTACCGAAATTATAGTGCCATGACTCGCGCAAAATCCTGACATGGCCCACGATCTCTCCGGCCACGTAGAGAGGGCGAAGCTGGTAGTACTGGGCGTGCTGGACAGGCTCGCCACAACTGGCGAGCAGGCGCAGCTTGCTCATACCGCGCGCGATCTCACCAGGCAGGCAGTTTGAGTCACGGGGTGGGTTAAATCCGTAGCCATCGGTTTCAATGCGGATAAGCTGGTTGTTGCGGAAGCTGAGGATGTGCAGCAACCGTTGGGGGCCAAAATTGTAATACCAGGTTTCATCGGGGTAGCCGAAAAAGCCCTGGCCATACCAGTTGACAGGTGGGTGCCGGTCTCGCAGGGCTGGCTCGCCGCAGCGTGCAAGTACTTCCAGTACCGTGTCATGTTCACTGACAATACGACGGTCACAGCGCAAGGCATGGGCCGGTTCCTGCAGGCAGGCTGTCAAGAACAGTATCGCCAGGACTGTGTGGATGCTGCCATTCATTGCACTTACCACTATCCTTTGAGACTCTGACAGCCGTGGCTGTATAAAGTGCACATCCGTTCAGACATCGACAAGCTCACGCTTTACGGTTGTAATAACGCGGATTCTTAACTTCAGGCTAATAAGGATAATATGCCGTGCGACCTTCCCCGACCGTGACCAGCCTGCCCTGGAAACTTGTTACCTCCGCATATGGCAGGAGCGTGATTGTTCTGCTCGGCCTGCTCGCATCAACTATGGGACAGGCTCAGATGAAGCCGGCGTTGAAGGTGCCATGGCTGGCGATGGAAGACGCACAGATGCGTCGATTGCCGGTGCCGGTGTTTAATGCCGAAGTCGCAGTTTATGAAGCGGGAATGGAAAACCCGCAACGGGTAGTGATGGTGCATGGGCTGGGACAGGACGGCGCGCGTATCTGGGCAAATAGCATGGCCCAGCTGGCAAAGGATTATCATGTCGTGGCCTTTGATTTACCTGGTTTTGGTGCCTCTACCAAGGGTAATCATGCCTATTCACCAGAAGCATTTGCAGCTGTGCTAGGGGCTGTGGTTGAGGCGACGGAGCGAAACGAACAAGCCGCGCAGATAGCACTGGTTGGACACTCGCTGGGCGGGGCGGTGAGCCTTTATTACGCTTCCCAGCATGCCGCCAGCGTGCGGCGCCTGTTGCTGGTGGATGTGGCGGGGATTTTGCACCGCTCCGTGTATACCGGCTTTCTTAGCCGCTTGGGTATACGCATCCTGCCCGATGTTTTTCCGCACCAGGAAGACTATCTGAGCGGACTGACGCAAACGGCACTGGGTCGGCTGGACTCGGGCCCGGAGCCTGCTTTACAGGTATTTAATAGCCCAGAGTTACGCAGTAAGTTGCTGGCCGGGGACCCGGATCGAATCGCGGCGCTAGGACTGGTGCTGCAGGACTACAGCGATATCCTGCCGAGCGTGACTGCGCCAACGCTTTTGATATGGGGTCAAAATGACCCTATTGCGCCTCTACGTACAGGACGTATGCTCGCAAGCGTATTGCCGTTCGCGCGGCTGCGCATTATTCCCGCTGCCGGCCACAGCCCGATGCTGGAGGCACCCAAGATATTTGATCAACTGCTACGCAGGGAACTTGATCGCAGCGATGAGGATTTTGCGGCCATTACTGTGCAACAGGCCTATGCTTTGCCACGCTATTCACAATCGACCAAACACGACATTGAGTGCGATGGCAGTCAGCAGGAGTTGGTGCTGGAAGGCGATTATCGGCATGTTTCTGTCACTGGTTGTGACAATGTGCTGATTCGTAACAGCCACCTTGCCAGCCTGCACGTGCATGATGCCCGCTTGCGGGTAGATAACAGTCACATCCTGGGACTGGGCCTGCGCTGCAACGACAGTCGTGTGGAGATCACGGGTGGCAGCATCTCCGGCGTGCACGCAATTGATTGCGAAGACAGCGAGCTGGATCTGGCTGGCGTATACGTGCAGGGGCAGAGAACCGCATTAAAAGGGGACGATACGCGGGTATTTCTATCGGTCTCCCGCCTGCATAGCGAGAAGGGAGAGAGCGCGGCGCACGGCGTACTGCAATTAGACGGGAAGACCGAATATTAGGCGGCTGCTTTTTCCAGTTCGGTAATGATCGGCTTGATGCCCCGGTCCCAGTCGCGTTTGAGTGAACGCGCGATCAGGCAGCCGGTCAGCGGGATACGCGGGTCAAATTCAATGCTGTAATCAATACGGGTTGCGGAGCCGTCCGGGGAAAAGTGGATCGTCCCCAGGTGATTCTTGATCGGCCCGCCCCGCGTCACCCGGTACTGGATGCAAAGGGGACGGTCACAGGTAATGTGCGTCTCTTCAAATTTCAAGGGTCCTAGCTTGATGCTGCGCACTGACCCCACCCCATTGGGATTGCCGGGGTCATCACTGTCTTTGATACGCCTGATCTCACCGGGCCAGATACGACCAAAGGATTCGTGATCGCAGAAAAAATCGTAGATCTGTTCGGGTGGTGCCTGGACGCAGGCAGTCAGTACTACTCGTTGGCTGGGCATGGATATGAGAAAGGCGGTGGGTTCGAAGGATTTGGTTTAAGCCATCATCTAGCAAGGCAGCAAGTATTCAGGCCCGAGAGTTTAAACGCAAGATGAGTAATGCATCCCCGAGCAGGGCCTTAACGAAGCTATGAGCATAGCCGGCTAGTCCGAATCGGTCGAAACCATTCGATTGCGGCCAGCCTGCTTGGCCTTGTAGAGACGTTGGTCGGCAATTTTTAACAGGCTGCGCTCTGACTGCCCTTCTTTGGGTATGCAGGCCGCAATTCCTGCGCTCACAGTGACCTTTTTTTCTGAACCAGACTGGGCATGTGGTATATCCAGTTCACGAACAGCGTCCAGGAATTTCTGGCACAGGTTGATCGCGCCTTCCAGATCGGTCTCAGGTAGCAGGCAACCGAATTCTTCTCCGCCATATCGTGCCACCAGGTCACGGGGGCGTGCTGCGGTCTCTTGCAGGGCTTCAGCGACTCTCTGCAGGCAGGTATCGCCTTTCAGGTGACCGTATTGATCATTGAAACTCTTGAAGTGATCCACGTCGATCATGACGAGCGCGAGCGGCGCTCCAGTGCGGCGATGCGACTTCCATTCCGTGGTCAGACGTTCATCAAACTGTCGTCGATTGGGAATACCCGTCAATCCATCAATAAATGCCATTGAACGCAGAATGTCGGATTGCTGTTTGAGTAGCAGGTGTGCCCCCACCCGGGCGCGCACAACAGAAGGATTAATAGGCTTGGTGATGAAGTCTACGGCACCCGCTGCCAGTCCACGGGATTCTTCGGCAGCAGTGGTTTGCGCGGTGACGAAGATCACCGGAATTTTGTTTGTTTCTGCGTTCTTTTTGAGGTGTTTGCACACCTCCAGGCCATCCATTCCAGGCATGACTATATCCAGCAGAACAATGTCAGGTGGGTTCTCCTGGCATTGTTTAATTGCCTCTTGGCCATTGGTCGCCATGAAAATTTCATATTGATTCTGGAATATTTCAAACAGGGCCTGAATATTCAACGGCTCGTCGTCAACCACAAGAAGTCTCGCGGGTTGAGCCTGCGACAATTGATGCAAATTCGTGGAATAGTCCATAGGCGAGGGTTGCTTGCTTAATTCTTCGCTAGGCCAGAGGCAAGCGCTGGTTTGGCGGCCGGATTAGAGGCCAGGATGTCACGGGCCACACCCAGTGCAGTAACAAAATCCAGTTTCTCCATGGCACGGTCCAATACCGAGATGGATGATTCCGGATAACCCACAAGTAGGGGCCGTAATTGGGCATAAACAGCCGTTGCTCGCATGTTACTGGTCATTAACAACTCGATTAACTGCTCATTCAGGGCGATCACAGCATCGCTGTCTGTGATATCAAGTGGCTCAACTGCCTCGTCGCACGCGGCAAGTTGATCTGCGTAGTATGCCAGTCTTGCAGTGGCGTCGGCCAAATTATCCCTGAGTTGTCTGAGCGCCCTGGTTCGTTGTTCGGTTTCTGCGCCGCTACGGACCAGTTTTTCCAGCGAGCCGGCACTGGTAGCTAAGGCCGTCGCGCCCAGGGTTGCAGCAGCGCCTCGTAGCCCGTGCAAGAAATCAGCGGCGGCCACGTCTTCATAGGCAAATAGTTGTTTTTCAAGTTGGTCGATACTGCTTGCGTACTGGGTGCAGAAACGCAGGGATTGCTGCCGAAACAGGTTCGTGTTGTTGCCAAGGCGCTGCACGGCCGTGCTGAAGTCAAAGCCCGGCGGATCGGGGGGCAACATGCCCGATGATGGAATGGGGTTCCGGCCGGCGGTGGTGGCTAGATCGCACTGGAGCAGCAGGGTTTTGACGACGTCATCAATATCGAAAGGCTTGGCAATGTGCTCATTCATACCGGCTGCAAGGGCTGCTTCACGATCTGATTGCATGGCATTCGCGGTCATCGCGATGATGGGCAACTCCTGTGTTCCGGGCTTGCTGCGAATGCGACGCGTCGCCTCGTAGCCGTCTATGTCGGGCATTTGTATGTCCATCAGGACCACATCGTATTTGCCCGGGTTCTCCAGAATCAGGTTGACCGCCTTTTCTCCGCCATTGGTGACGTCGACCAAG
Organism: Nevskiales bacterium; assembly: GCA_041630955.1. Taxonomy (GTDB): domain Bacteria; phylum Pseudomonadota; class Gammaproteobacteria; order Nevskiales; family CAJXLF01; genus JBFKKS01. The sequence continues at coordinate 5,424 of JBFKKS010000057.1, read as the reverse complement.
GCCCCTTCCAGGTTGAGTAGTTCGAGAGCCACCTGCTGATTGGTCGGGTTATCCTCGACCAGCAGGACTCGCAGACCGGTCAGGCGTGGCTCGTTAACAGGCCGATGCCGGCGGGCCTTCGGTGATGGAGGAGAACCGCTTTGCGCCTCGGCGACAACGTTATACATATCAGAGGGAGAGACCGGCTTGATAAGGAAACCCTCAATCAGACCAGGCGAGCTTTCCATTCGATTTTCCAGCAGGGCGCGCGAATAGACGGTCACCATCATAATGATATGTGCGGGGTGGGCGGCTTTCAGGTTCCGAATTGCCTCCGCGGTTTGCCAGCCATCCATGCCGGGCATGCGCCAGTCAACGAAGATCACGTGATAGGGCTGTTGCTTGTCAATGCTGTGCGCAACTCGCCGAATCGCATCGCCGCCATTATCGACCTGATCAGCAGTCCAACCGAGAGAAGCAGCCATTTCACCGATGATTTGGCGAGCATTGGCATTGTCATCAACAATGAGCACACGCAGATTCTGCAGTTCATGCGCGGCGATAGACCGGGTGGGCAATTGCTGATCGCTGCTTTCATCCACTTGCAGTCGGGTAGTGAACGAAAAGGTGCTCCCCTTGTGGAGTTCGCTCTGCATCTGCAGTTCGCCTCCCATCAGGTTGATCAGACGTTGACTGATGACGAGCCCCAGGCCAGTGCCACCATAGCGCCGTGTTGTGCCTGCTTCTGCCTGACTGAAGGCGTTGAATATATGTTCTTTCTGGCTATCTGAAATGCCAATCCCGGTGTCGGAAATGCTGAAGTTCAGAGTGATCTCGTCGTTGTGCCGTTCTACAACACTGGCCGTGATGATGACCTCACCGGCCTCAGTGAATTTCACTGCGTTGCCAGCCAGGTTAACCAGCACTTGCTTCAAGCGCATTGCATCACCCAGCACGTGTTGCGGTACTTGCGGATCTATTCGAAACAGGATTTCCAGATCTTTGTCGCCGCAGGTGGCACCCAGCATCATGGATACATCACGCATGACCTGGTCGATTTGGAATTGATGCACGTCGAGTGTGAGCCTGCCAGCCTCGATCTTGGAGAAATCAAGAATATCGTTGATGATCGAAAGCAGGGACCGTGCTGAGGTTCTTGCCTTGGCCAGGTAGTCTGCCTGCCTGCCGTCCAGCTTGGTGCGTTCCAGTAATTGCATCATGCCCAGCACGGCATTCATTGGAGTGCGTATTTCGTGGCTCATATTAGCCAGAAACTCGCTCTTGGCGCGATTGGCGCTGTCGGCGACTTTCATGGCCTGAACCAATTCTTTTTCCTGTTTCTTATACAAGCTGCGATCAGATGCGATAGCCAGATAACCGGTGACTTCACCATGCTTGTTACGCAGTGCGCTGACACTCAACAGCACCGGCAAGCGGCTGCCATCCTTTCGCACATAGGTCCATTCGCCTTCGTCGGCAATGCCGGTGCGCGCTTTTGCCACAAAGGCATCGAAACCCGCTTCGACTGGCACGCCAAGTTCTTTGGACAGTGCCGCGGCATTGTTGATTACTTCCTGTTCGTCGTGAAAAACCTCCGGCGTTTTCTTGCCGATCAGTTCTTGCGCCTGGTAGCCAAGCATTTTTTCCGCTGCCGGGTTGAACAGCGTGATAGTGCCGTTGGGATCAGTGGCGATAATTGCGTAGCCGGCATCGTTGAGAATGACCCTTTGCAGGGCATTGGTGGCCTCAAGTTCCAGGGTGCGTTCCTGGACTTTACGCTCAAGGTCTTCATTCAGGTCGAGAATATGCATCTCGGCCAGCTTGTATTCGGTGATGTCTCGAGCGATGGTTGCCCCGCCTATGATTTCACCACTCGATGCACGTATCGGTGATACCGTCAGGGAGACGTCGACCAGGCTGCGATTCTTACAGCGGCGCACCGTTTCAAATGCACTAACTGTTTCACCACGGGCCAGTTGTTCAAGAATCCTGTCTTCTTCTTCATTCAGAAACTCGGGAATCAAAAGACTGCGAACAGTTTGGCCAATCGCGCTTTGCTCGTCATAGCCGAAGAGTTCTTCAGCGGCCTTGTTCCAGCTGCTAATCACCCCATCAAGCGTACAACCCACGATGGCATCCTTGGAGCCCGAAACGATTGCCCCGAGTTCTGCCTGCTTGAGGCTGGCTTCTTCGCGGCGTTTCAGGGCCTGCAGAATGAAATACAGACAGAGGCTGGTAACTAAAAAAACCGAGGCCAGGGCCAGAACCACGCGATTCCTGGCTTTGATGACTATGGCGTCAATCCGCTTGGTGTCGGCGGTCACGACCATTTGCATGCGCCGAAACGGCGAATCCTTGTTATAGGAAAACAGCCTGATAACCGCATCAACCTGGCCGTCGGGACCACCAAATCGCAGCAACTCGGATTTCGGATCAAGCAATTGATCCATGCGCGCCCGGTGTTCGAATTCATCAAGCCAGCGATAGGGGCTGCCGTATTCGTGACCAAATGCCCTGCCAGGTTCAGGATGCGCCAAAAAATTTCCGTAACTGTCGAGCAGGTAGGTGTTCAGGCCTTTCGCACGATTGTTCAGCAGTCTCGAAAGCGATTCGCTCATGTCGTGGTTGATCACGATCAGGCCGAACAATTGTTGATCAATATCGCTGAAAACTGGAGTGGCAATACGAATGGTTGGCAACTGGGGCTGGGTAATTTTATTGAACTCGCGATTGAGTTCTATGGGCGAGATGTAAACTTCGTTTGCCGCCCTTTTCACTGCCTCCTGGAAATATTCCCGGTGCCCCTTTTTCTGGTATTCCCCCTCTGGCGTGATCGTTATTGCGCCATCTTTTCGTTCAACGCGTACGAGTTCAGTGCCGTCGTCAAGGGCGCTGATATAGCGCAGTTGGACTACCTTGGGGTGCGTTTTCAGGTAAGCGGTAAAGATGGCTTCCAGCCGTTCTTTCCATAACCTGTAGTTCGATTTGCCCAGCTCATCATAGCCACCATACCGGATGGCTCGTACCATCCCCTGTATCGGCGGGGTGTGCGAAAGAAACAGAACATCGTCTTTCAGCACCGACACCTCAGACAGGATCATGTCTATCTGATTGTTGGCATGATTACTGAGTTCTGTCTCGGTGGCGGCCAGCGCGTCTTTGCGGGCTGTGTAATCGGAGGTCGGTACTCGAATGGCGCCTATCAGGCAAAAAACGACGACCGTGCCAACACCGACACGTCGCCTGAACAAGTCGCCACTTGATGAGCCCTCACTTAACAAATGTTGCCTCCAGTTACTGATAACTTTAGCCGCATATCACCTCTCTGAGGATAAGCCCTTATCGAGCTTAAATCACTGAATAATGTATTCGAGTCAAACGGGCATGGTTGCCAGATAGGCAGTTATCCAGTGTTGGCACCGACTGAACTTTAATCATCCCGTCGGTGATTATTATGTGTTAATCGGCATTTTCACCGCTTTGCTGCCGAGGAATGGCCATGCTTGAAGAAATGGCGATCTGCCCTGTTGCATCCAGAAGGATTAGCAAATTCTTTTCACGGGGCATGATTTCGGCCACACCCAGATCCTCAATCGAGCCCGACATGACGAGTCCGTCTCCGATGGGTCGATTGATGCGTTCATTCAATGATGATTTGGCCTTTGCGACGCGTTCGCTCAGGTCATAAGTCAGACTCTCAGCGAGGCGATCACGCAGGCCATCCTGTAACACCCAGCTAATACTGCTCAGGAGTGGATTATTGACCTGCCGGGTAAAACGGAAATCAGCCATGTAAAGTAACCGGGTGTCGCTGTCGTATTGAGGCTTGCCCTGCAGGTAAAGCCAGCCCTGACTGTTCAGCAGGGTGGTACCGGATTCGGTTTGAATCTGACTGCCTAGAACAAGACTATCCCCGGCGCTATACAGTTTGAAATCCTGGAGTTCGACTTTGCCCTGCTCCAGGTTAATGGACTGGCCAAGGTACTTCTCACGCAAGCTCGCAGTGATGCCTTCGTAGTCGAGCACGACTGGTAGCTTCAGGTGGATGCCCGTTGTGGGAGGCGCTGAGATCTCGAGGTCGGGAAGAGGCTCAGCTTCAGGAGGGGGCAGGACATCACCTACCAGAGTGGTTAAATGGGCGGCGAGTGCGAATTCCAGAGTCAGGGCATCCTCTTCAAATTCAAGTGGCGAGAGGTAGACCCGCTGCGGGTCAACACTGAGCCATGCATTGCCGTCGCCATTGCCTAGCTGCCTGACCTGATGCATCTCATACCAGCGCCGGGTGATGTTGTCGCGCAATGCTTTTGAATCCCGTAAATTGTTTTCCAGTTCGCTGGTTAGCTCATCGAGCTTCTCTTCCAACGCGTCACCCAAAATTTTGCGGGCATCCAGCCGCAGCAACCCGACCTTGAGGGTGGGCTTGCGGCGCCACTGATAGCTGGCCCGGGCCTTGAGCGTGGGTTCCCATTGCGGGGACATCCCAGGGTCAAGTCGCAGGCGCACATTGACAGCGCCCTCACTTCTGGCATCCGGGTCGGTGGTATCCGCCCCCTTGAAGATCGCTTCGAACTTCAGGGGGACGACAATGTTCAAGTCACCACGCCGGTTGTTGACGCGTACCGGACCGATGCGTTTTACCTTTGTGGTCAGGCGCCCCTTGATTTCAACAGGAATGCCCAGCAACCGGGTTTTATAGCGCTTGCGTTCGCGCTTATTGACAAGGACCTGTGGGATTTTCTCATTGGCATAGCTGGCCAGATCGGCATAGCTAATTGTTACCGGCAGTTGAATGACAGAGAGCTGGTTGCTTAGTGGTGACAGTGGACTCACCCTTGCCTTTGGAGCCGTCGTGATGTCGCGTACCGGGCCATAACTCAGAACAATCAGGATCAACAGGAGACTGACTGTCAGAATCGGCAAGCCGATCAGGAAAGGGCGCTTTGACATGGTTATAGCTTACTGGCTCAGTGCATACATAAGTAGGGCTTTTGGAACGGGTGATAGTCCCAGATTGGCGCAAATCCCGATGTGCCGACGTGTGGAGGCCGTTGTGGATCAAAGGCAAATGCTGAGGGGCCTCACAGACATGAACCCAGATCGGCCTCCGTTCTTCCCCTGCTAGCTTTACTAACCAATCAAGTGCAGCGCCTGGACAGTGCTATCGGTGGCCGCAAATGCCCCTATTGCCGAGTCGCGGGCAGCCCTGTGTGGTGGTCTTGCCGCCGTGTGGCCATTGGAACGCGAGTATGCACGGGTCGCCTGAAAGGGCCGTGGAATGAAATGATTCCGGCAAAAGGTTCTGTCGGGGTGCCTGGGATTTAACCTATCAGCTTGGCAGCCTCCTTGGAGGCATAAAATGGTTCGAAGCGTCGGCGGATTGTCTCCTCAAGAAATCCGCTGGCATCCGCGACCTCTATTATCGCCGGCACGATAGCCAGCGCCTCT
>JBFKKS010000056.1:0-12484 GCA_041630955.1 Nevskiales bacterium | reverse complement strand
GCGTAGCTTCTTGAATCCTTGCAGCAGTTTGATCAGCAACCGTTTGATGGCAGTACTCCTGGGAAGAGATGGTAGTGCACCATAGATACTGCCGAATGGTTAATAAAGTGGCATCGTCCGTTGGCAGTATGCGCTCAGCTACGGCTACTGACGGTCTTGCGCCCCCCGGGTTTACGGGCAATGGTGCTCCTTGATTTGGATTGACGCACCGCTTTTTCCAGTTCCGTCACGGCATCACCCGCATACACCGCGAGGGACTGCAGCTTGGGAATCGCGTCTCGGCAACCGAGAAATCCGATGGCGACATTCTCGGCATAACCTATAACAGTGACATTCAGGGCATAGCCATCGAAGAGGAACGAAACCGGGTACATGGCCTCCATTTCCGCGCCCATGAGATACAGCTTGTGCTTGGTCAGCACCACGTTGGAAACCACGAAATTGAACATCGGTGACATCTTGGCCAGGGTTCCGGTCATCTGGCCAATCATCAATGGCAGCAGGCCGCTCAGCGCCAGGTTCTCCAGAGCCGGCTTGGACATCTTCATCAGGTCAGACTTGGCGCGGGTAGTAGCCGAATTGATGCGCCTTACGCGTTCCAGTGGATCGGCCACATCGGTGGCCAGGGTGGTAACGAAACCGGCGACCGCATTGCCGCCCGCGTTCTCATCCCGCTCCAGCCCAATGGGTACCGAAGCCGTCAGGGACTTTTTAGGCAATGCATTCTGCTCAAGCAAATAGCGCCGTGTTGCCCCGCCCACCACGGCCAGCGTGACGTCGTTAACAGTAACGTTGAGATCCTTGGCAAGCTGCTTGAAGCGCGACAGTTTAATCAACTGCGTACCCAGGCGGCGCTGCTGAGATACCGGCGCATTGAACAGGCTTCTGGGTGTGTTCAGTGATGCCTTTACAATGCTGTTCTCGCCCTTGCTCATTTCCGGCATGGTCATGCTTAATTCGCCCAAACCCTTGGCCGACAACGCCGCTTTACCCATTGCCTTCCGCAGCACAGAAACCAGTTTGCGGTTTTCCGTGCGTGGCTTTTCAATGAGTTCCATCACGCCCGGCGGGTTCATGTCATCGGGGTCTGACTTGAGCCATTTACGGGTCATGATCATGGCGCCCATACCATCAATCGCGCAGTGATGCGCCTTGAAGTAGAAGGCAAAGCGCCGCCCCTTGAGGCCCTCGATCAAATGCGCCTCCCACAGTGGGCGATCCAGATCCATGGGGTGTGAGTGAAGTCGTTGCACCAGGCTACCCAGTTCACGTTCACCGCCTGGCTTGGGCAATGCGGAATGACGCACGTGGTATTCCATATCCAATTCCGCCTTCTCCCATGCCGGCATCAGCTTGGAGAAGCGGGTCGTCGCCAGCTTGCAATCAAAGGGGGATGGCATGAAGGGCTCGGCGCGCATCAATTCCACCAGCTGCTTGAAATAATCAGCAGGTGCATCCTTGGGGAGCTTGAAAGTCAGCAAGGAACCCACATGCATCGGCGTCCGTGTCGATTCCATATGTAGAAACGACGCATCAATCGGACTCATTCTTTTCATAACTCCCCCTAAATACCTTAAATTCGCGGACAGCGGATGAGTTTATAGCAAGCAACAGGCCTACCCGTACTCCATTCGGGTGAAGCCCATGTTACAACAGCAAAATATCCTGCAGTCTGTCCACCATTGCGTGGATACGTTGCATTGCCTATATTGCACTGCATTGAATTAAAGTTAATAAAGCATCACACTGTTTTCATCACACTGTTTTTCCTAGAAAATAGATTTAAGAATCCAGTCAGTTGCGTAGTGCTCTAGCGCAGAAAGTCTGGCCGTTGGTGTTTTAACAAGGCCGCCGTTACCGGTCAAAAAGTGATTTTTTCAGACCTGGCTTAAGCCGGGCATCAGGTGAGTTCGGAAGGAGATCCGCATGTTCGGCTATAAAATCAAAATGGGTGTTGCAGGCAAGCAGGCACGGAATATCGCTGTCATGCTGGTCACCGCGCTGACAGGTATATCAACGGCGCAGGCTAGCAATTTTGAGTTCTGGGGAATCAGCGCCAAGTACACGCTGGTTGGTAACTACGGGGCCTCCTGGCGCCTGGAGGAACCCAGCAACCGGATCATTGCAACTGGCGGCCGTAAATCAGTCCCCATTTCAGAAGAACTCAAGTATCCGGAATCGAATAACTTCGACGACGGCAACCGAAATTTCGACCAATACGACATGGTCAATAACCGCACCTCACTGCTGGGTGACATCGAATTTCGCTGGCGCGATTATGGCCTGCTGATTCGTGGCGACGCATTCTATGATGATGTCTACGCCAATAATCACACCAATGCGCACACCGCACCTGACCGCATCAATACGACCCAGGAACCGTTCAATACCTTCACGGATGCCGCTGATGAATTCAGTGGTGCGCGCGCACGTATCACAGATGCTTACCTTTATGGCGACTTCTACTTCGGCGACACCATGGCCATGCAGCTACGTCTCGGCAAGCATATCGCCGCCTGGGGCCAGAGCCTGTTCTTCAATGGTCTAGCCCTATCACAGGCAACGGCTGACGCAACCAAGGCAGCGCTACCGGGCGCTGAGGTGAAAAGCATCCTGCTTCCGATCAATCAGGCATCCATGCGTTTCACCCTGAACGAAAAGATCACCCTGCTGGCGCAATACCAATTCGACTTCGAGCCGTTTGAATTGAACCCGGTAGGCGAATTCTACTCAGTAGCAGACGTGGTCGGCCCAGGTACCGAATTCGCCTATGGCATCAAGAACCCGTTCTTCCCCGATACGCTCTCTCAGTTTGATATCAGCGACCCGAACGATCTAGCCGCAGTGGTCATGACCATTAACCAGGCTATGGATGGTCAATTAAACAGTGAGCAACTCGAGGCCTACCTGGCATCACTGCCTATCGGTCTACTGCCATCAGTGTTTTTGCCAGAGACCGGCATGAACCCCTACGACGCTTCTGAGGGACTGAATCCAACTTTCGCCGGCTTTATCGAACCCGACAAGAAGGACAAGCAGTATGGTGTCGGCATCGAGTATGCCCTGACAGATATCACCACACTGGGTGCATACTATCTGCGCTACCACCAGAAGACCCCGGCGGTGGTGCTGAATTACGGCAGCCTTGAGCTTATTCCCGAGCAGGAAGTTGCACCGGGCGTGATCATCCCCGCACTGAGTACGGGCGACCTGCAACTGATCGTGCCGGAAACCTTCAACATCAAGTTTTTCGACAATGTTGATTTGTACGCCGTGGGCTTCAGCACGCTGCTGTTTGGCTGGAACGTGGGTGGCGAATACATCCATCGTAAAGGGATCGATGTAATGGTCGATGTGGATAACGGTGTCAATGGCCTCGTACCGACACCTACACGTGCCAACTCTGACCAGATACTGCTGAATGCAATCTACACCTATCGCCCACCCTGGTTTTTCGACACCATTATTGCGGTTGCCGAAATTGGCTGGATCAAGGCCAGTGATGTCGAGCCCCAGCAAAGCGTAGAAGGTGAAGACGCGGGTTCGTTCTACGACGAGTTAACGTTTGACGAAGAGGCCTCGGCCATAGCCACCCTGTTCTACCTGGATAAACGCAACGTTTTTGCCGGCTGGGATATGCGCATTCCCATCGCATTTCAGCGTTCAATACGCGGCCGCGCCCCGCTCGCTGGTGCCTTCGGTTCTCTGTTTAGCGAACGTGATACCCGGATTGGCATAGGCGCCGAATTCACGCGTCTGCAGAAGCTGACCCTCGGCGTCAACTATTCCGGCTTCACCGGTGGTGCCCCACACTTCCTGGATCGCCCAATGGCTGACCGTGACACCATCAGCGTAAACGCCAAGTACACCTTCTACTAATAGAAACGGACAAATCGCCGTATGGCCTGCTCATCCAAATGGGCCATACGGCGTCGCTCAAGCTAGGCTTAGAATGACTGGCATTAACGGTGTACCAGTAAGATGATCCCCAGGGATCAATCTGGTATACGTACTACCCACATCACGAGCCGGCCAAGCACACATGGATTCAGCGAACTTTGACCCCAAAGCCTTCCGCCAGGCCCTAGGCAGTTTCGCCACGGGGGTTACGATCATCACGACACGTGATGCTCAGGGAGAGCCACTGGGCCTGACAGCCAACAGCTTCAACTCAGTCTCGCTGGACCCGCCCATGGTGCTGTGGAGCCTGGCCAAGAATGCCCTGAGTCTGCCGGTCTTCAGGGAAGCTCAACATTGGGCCGTACACATTCTGAGCTCCAGCCAGGCCGATCTGTCCGGGCGCTTTGCACAGCGTGGTGAGGACAAGTTCGCCGGCATTGATATCGAAGACGGGGTTGGCAATGTTCCCCTGCTCGGCGGTTGCATGGCACGCTTTCAATGCAAGACAGCATTCCAGTACGAGGGCGGCGACCACGTCATCTTCGTTGGTGAAGTGATTGCCTTTGACCAGACCGATACTGCCCCACTGGTGTTTCATAGTGGCCGTTATGCACGGGCAACCCATCGCACGGAACGCGAGGATCACCCACGACGCCCCTACCTTGGCGGCAGTTTCAGCGATAACTTCCTCGGCTATCTACTTGGCCGTAGCCACTTCAAATTCTATAGCCAGATTCGACCCCTGCTACAAGCTGAGCAGCTCAGTGACGAAGAGTTTTACATGCTCTCCGCCCTGACACTGAAGCATGAAATGACCGCGGAGCAAATCGCTGCTGCCATGACAGATGTACTCGATGAGGCCTGTGCAACGGCACTGGAGTCACTGGAATCGCGTGCTTATGTCGAGCATCACGGCAGCGGTGAAAATCCCTGTTATCAGCTTACCAAGGCTGGCAGTGAATGCGCCCTGCGCCTTATCTCGGCAGCCAAGGCGGTGGAGTCCCAGGTTACCGAAAGACTGGGCTCTGAAGAATCGACCATTCTCAAGTCACTCCTTAACCAGTTGCTCGACACCATCGATCCGGATGCAGCCGTACTGTGGGAAAACGAACAAAGCTGACAAGAAGCCCGCCTTTAGCCAACACTATCACCCCGGTTTAACCGGGGTTTTTTGTACCTGTTAGCGTCGCACTTTGTTCAGTATTGACTAAACATACTGGACAGAGTGATAATAACCCATGAATAAAACACCAGAACAAGCCATAGAAGGCTTTATCGAGAGCATGGGATTGTCGGCAGAATCCGACGGGCTGCCTAGAATTGCCGGCCGCATGTGGGGATTCTTCATTGTCTTCGGCGGTCCCTGCAGTTTTGCAGAACTGGCCGAACGACTAAAAGTATCACGCGGCAGCATCAGCACGAATGCCCGCATCCTTCGAGATCTGGGCATTATTGAACGTGTGGCCCGCCCCGGGGATCGACAGGATTATTACTGCCTGACCGAGAACCCCTACCACCGGCTTCTGGAGGGTTATGTGGCACGCATGCGCCGTACCATTACCAGCGTCAGCCAGCTACGCGATTCGCTGGACAACGGCTGGGAAAAAACCCAGGCCCGGCTGGGTGATATGCAACATTTCTATACCACTGCAGTCACCACCACCGAAGAACTGATCGCCGAACTGGACAATTCAACCCAGACGCCCGCGACTCACAAGCAAAAGGTTAACGCATGAAGCACTTAGACAACCTTAACCCGGCATGGATCGCCGGCATCATAGCGACGGCTGTGCTGTTGTGGCTGGCTTCCGGCCTGTTCAGTGATGACACCGCAACACCCGATCAGGACGGCAAGGCGCCTGCCCTGGCGATGGGTGAAGCACAATCAGACAAGCTGGTTAAGGTCAGGGTCAAGCCGAGCGACGCAACAACCGTAACCCGCGAGGTACTGGTCAGCGGCCGTACTGCAGCCATTCGGTCCGTTCGGGTTCGGGCAGAAACAGCAGGACGTGTCATACAGGTCGGGGCACAACGAGGTGCCTTAATTGAAAAGGGCGGCCTGATCGCCAGACTTGCGACCGATGATCGCCAGGCGCAGTTGCGCCAGGCCGAGGCAGTACTGAAACAGCGACAGCTACAGTACGCCGCCGCCGAACGCCTGCACAAAGACGATTACATGACCGAACTGGAACTGGCCCAGTCGAGAGCCAATCTGGAAATCGCCCGGGCAGACGTCGAGCGCCGCACCAAGGACCTGGCCAACACTTTCATCAAGGCGCCCTTTGCAGGAGTGCTCGAGACACGACCGGTCGAGGTCGGGGACTTTGTCAGCGTTGGTGATGAAATCGGCTATGTCATGGAGCAGTCCCCGTTTATCGTACGCGGCAGTGTCTCTGAGGATGTCATCGGATACCTGAAAGCGGGACAAGCGGGTAGCGTGACGCTCTCCAAAGGCCGGGTGCTGCAGGGCCAACTCCGTTATATCGGTGGTGAGGCCGATGCCCAGACCCGTACCTACCAGGTCGAACTTCAGGTTGAAAACCCGGGCGACAGGCTGATCGCCGGCACCTCTGCACAGATGCGCCTACCGCTGGAAGAAGTGCGTGCACACGCCCTGGAACCATCCAGCCTGACTCTCAACGAGTCGGGTGATTTCGGCATCAAGTGTGTCGACAGCAATGATCGAGTGCAATTCTTCAAGGCCGACATTGTGCGCAACAAGGATGGCAAGGTTTGGCTTGCAGGGCTGCCTGACAAGCTAAGGGTCATCACCGTGGGTCAGGGCTTCGTTACGGCAGGAGACCGTGTGGAAGTCATAACCGATGGACGGGTTTCAGGCCCCGGGGAAGACGCTTCCTGATGCGCGCCATACTTGATGCGGCTTTTACCCGCCCACGCACAATCCTGGTTGGTCTGGCCGCTATCCTGATTGCCGGCGCCACCAGCTACGTGAATATTGCCAAGGAAGCCGAACCGGATGTCAGCTTCCCCACCATCTACGTATCAATTGTGCACCAGGGAATATCGCCCGAGGACGCGGTTCGCCTGCTCATCAAACCCATGGAACAGGAGCTGCGCTCACTCGAGGGACTTAAAGGCATGCGCTCCACAGCCGCCGAGGGGTACGGCAGTATCAAACTGGAATTTGAGTCCGGGTTTGACCCCGACAGTGCAGTCGATGATGTACGCGTCAAGGTCGACCTGGCCAAATCCGAACTACCTGACGAAACCGAAGAACCCACCATCCAGGAAGTTAATATCTCGCTGCTGCCGATGATGGTTATCAACCTCTATGGTGATGTGGCTGAGCGTACCCTGATTGCACTGGCACGCGACCTCAAAGACCGGCTCGAATCCATTACTGAAGTACTCGAGGTTGAGATTGCGGGTGACCGTGAGGAAATGATCGAGATCAACATTGATGCGATCCGACTGGATACCTATGGCCTGTCGATGGAAGCCGTTCTGAACGCCGTACAGCGGAATAACCAGCTGGTCGCGGCAGGCGCTGTCACTACAGGCAGCGGGCGCTTCTCGATCAAGGTGCCAGGCATTATTGATAACGTTGACAAGTTGTTGAACCTGGCCATCAAGGAAGCGAACAATGAGGTCGTCAGGCTGGCTGATGTAGCCACCGTGCGTCGTACCTTCATCGACCCTGAGGGGTTTGCGCGTCTAAATGGTAAATCCGCAGTTGCGCTGGAAGTTTCCAAGCGACTGGGCGCCAATATCATCGATACAAGCGCGGCAGTCCGCGCCATGGTGGCGGAAACCAGCCAGGCCTGGCCAGAGGCAGTGCAGGTCAATTATTCACAGGACAAGTCTATCGATACCCAGCGTAACCTTGATGACCTGCAGAACAATGTCCTGTCCGGGGTCGTGCTGGTCATGATCGTGGTGGTCGGATTCCTGGGCCTGAGAGCCGGCACCCTGGTTGGCGTATCCATCCCGGGTTCCTTCCTGCTGGGCATCATGGTGATTGGCGCACTGGGGATGACCGTCAATATGGTCGTCCTGTTTGGCCTTATCCTCGCCCTTGGCCTGCTGGTCGACAGCACGATTATTATCGTAGAACTGGCTGACCGCTATCAGGCTGAAGGCCAGACACGCACTTCGGCGTATCGCCATGCCGCTCAGCGCATGGCCTGGCCGGTTATCGCATCGACGGCTACCACCCTGGCTGCGTTTTTCCCGCTACTGGTGTGGCCGGGTGTGATGGGTGAGTTCATGAGTTATCTGCCCGCCACGCTGATCTGTGTGCTCACCGCCTCGCTGTTTATGGCATTGCTGTTTATACCCAATCTGGGCGGGGTTATCGGCGGCACTCCAAAAGCGGGCGGCAAGTCGGCCTGGAAGCCGGGCCAGGCCCTCAAGGGCTGGACCGGGCGCTATGTCGCGCTGCTCAGTGCCGTCATTCCCCATGCCGGCAAGATTCTATTGGTTGCCGTGGCAGCCCTGTTTGGCACCTTTGCCCTTTACGGCGCAGTGGGCAAGGGCGTGGAGTTCTTTCCCGAAGTCAACATGGATAACGCCGTAGTAAAGATTCATGCTCGCGGCGCCATGTCAGCGACTGAAATCGACCGCCTGGTGAGACAGGTTGAAGACAAACTGATCGGCACCAATGGTCTTGACTCAGTGTATGCACGCTCCAGCATCGCTTTTCGCCGCGGCGACAATAAGGAAGACACTATCGGCATCATCCAGTTGCGATTCAAAGACTGGCAACATCGCCCTCATTCTGACGAGATCCTGGCCGATATTCGCGAGCGTATTGGTCAACCACCCGGTATAGAGGTCGAGTTACTGAAACCTCAGGGCGGCCCGCAGCAGGGCAAGCCTGTGCAGATAGAAGTTTATGGCCCCTCTATTGAGGCACTGACGGAGGCCATTACCTGGCTGCGCAGGGGCATGGACGAGGTGGGTGGCTTTATCGACATCAGCGATACGCTGCCAACACCGGGCCTGGAGTGGCGCATCGATATCGACCGGGCCGAAGCGGCCCGCTATGGTGCCGATATCGCGACTATCGGGCAGTTCATCCAGTTGCTCACCCAGGGCATTAAAGTAGGCGAATACCGTGCCCCTGACGCAGTTGAGGAAATGGATATTCGCGTGCGTTTCGCCGAGGGCGACCGGGACCTGGATGCCCTCTCGCGACTACGCGTGAATACGACCTATGGGCAGACGCCGGTGTCCAACTTCATGCAGATGGTCCCCGGGCAGAAGGTCGCCAATATCAATCGTATTGACGGCCACCGTGCTGTCACGCTTGAATCCTATGTGGCAGACGAACTGGTCGTCGCAACCCAGCTGGCACAGCTGAATGACTGGGTAAAGGCGAATTACGCGCAGTCTGGCCTGGACCCCTCTTTGCGTGTTGCTTTCAAGGGTGAAGACGAGGACATCCGTGAGGCCGAGGCTTTCCTGAGCAAGGCCTTCCTCGCAGCCCTTGCGCTCATAGCAGTGATCCTGCTGACGCAATTCAACAGCTTTTACCAGTCCTTCCTTATCCTCACCGCTGTCCTGTTCTCCACCATTGGCGTACTCATCGGTCTGATGGTTACAGGACAGCCCTTTGGCGTCGTCATGTCGGGTATCGGTGTTATTTCTCTGGCCGGTATTGTGGTCAACAACAACATCGTTCTGATCGACACCTATAACCTGCTACGCGATGAGGGGCTTGATGCTGTCGACGCCGTGTTGCAAACCGGCGCTGAACGTCTGCGGCCTGTGCTTTTGACCACCGTCACGACCGTGCTGGGCCTGATGCCCATGGTCATGAAAATGAACGTCAACCTGTTTACCCGCGAAATCAGTTTCGGTGCACCCTCGACACAGTACTGGGCACAGCTGGCCTCAGCCATAGTGGGCGGGCTGATATTCGCCACCGTGCTTACACTGGTGCTAACGCCCTGCCTGTTGGTGCTCGGTGAACGCATAAGCCGACGCCTGGGCCTGAAGCGCAAGCGCGTCCATCTGACCCCGGTCGAAACGCCCGGTCTCGAGCCCGAGTAGCCTTCTCGCCCGGTCGAGTGATCTAGGCTTCCTGAGGCAGCTCAGAATCCATATTCGACTGCTGCTGTGCTGTGGCGTAATCCCGCCCGATGTACAGGTACATGGCGGGCACCACGTAGAGAGTAAACAGCGTACCAATCGTCATGCCGGAGGCGATCACCAGGCCCATGCAGAAACGTGCAGAAGAGCCGGGTCCGGACGATACCAGTAGCGGCACCATGGCTATCACGAGCGCAGCCGTGGTCATCAGAATCGGTCGCATACGGATTGCCGCTGCTTCCTCAATGGCATCGCGCTTACTCAGTCCGCTCTGCTGTAGCTTGTTGGCAAACTCCACAATCAGGATGCCGTGTTTGGAGATCACACCAATCAGCGTCACCAGCCCCACCTGTGTATAGATATTGAGAGTCATACCAGGAAATTGGCTCAATCCCATGCCGTTGGTAATACCCAGGATATTCAGCACCAGCAGTGCACCACAGATTGACATGGGTACTGTCACCAGCATGATGATCGGATCCCGGAAAGACTCGAACTGTGCGGCCAGTACCAGATAAATAATGACCAACGCAAAGAAAAAGGTCACGATCAGTGCTGAACCTTCCTGCTTGTACTGCCGTGATGGACCTGCATAGTCGATCTGGAAACCGGCTGGCAGCACTTCGGCTGCGATATCCTCGAGCACGGCCAGTGCCTCACCCTGTGGTATCCCGGGCCTTGGCACACCCACCAGTTTGTTGGATGGAAGTTGCTGCATGTGCTCCAAAGTACGTGGCACGATCTGCTCTTTTATGGTGACCAGCGTTGATATAGGAATCTGGGCCCCATTAGCCGCACGGGTATAGTAGCCAGCCAACTGCTGAGGATTGAGACGAGCCTCACGCTTGACCTGTGCGATGACCTTGTAGGAACGGTCGTTATAAGAAAACCGATTGACGGTCGCACCGGACAGCAAGGCTGACAGATCCTCGCTTAACTGTTCCATGTCTACCCCCAACAGGGCAGCTTTATCGCGGTCTATATCAATCACGGCTTCGGGGCGGTCAATGCGTAATGTAGGCACCAGGAATATGAATTTCTTGGTCGCCATGGCCCTGCCGATGACTTCGTTACTGATATCCGCCATCGTGGCCGGGTCAGAGGTGCCCTTGATCACAAATTCGACGGGATAGCCCTGACCCGGTGTGGGCAGCGGTGGCGGCTGGATCACCGTGCTTCGCAGGCCGGCGATCTGTCGCATTGCAGGCGCCAGCTCATTAACAATATTTTCTGTGGTTTTGTCCCGCTCGGTCCAAGGCACGGTGATCATGCCCATGAAACTGCGATTGGTACTGCCACCGTCATCGTTACTGAAGGTGAACATGTGTGATATCTGCTCATGGGCCAGTGCCACCTTATGCGCCTGGCTGGATACTTCTTGCAGGTATTCCTGAGAAGCAAAACCATCGATTTCATTAATGGCGATGGCAAAGCCACGATCCTCGCCTGGCGCCAGTTCGCCTGGTGTGCTGACAAACAGGAAGTAACAGGAAATCAGCACGATGCCCCCAAACACGCCAATCACATGTACGGTATCGAGTGCACTGTGCAAGCGGCGCTGATAGCTCTTTTTCCAGCCTTCGAATTTCAGATCCAGCCAGTGCGCCAGGCGGCTTTCATGACTTGAGTCCTGCAGAATTCGCGCGCACATCATGGGTGTGAGGGTCAGGGCAACGACGCCCGAAATCAGCACAGCACCCGCGAGTGTGAAAGCAAACTCGCTGAATAGCTTGCCGGTAATGCCAGTCAGAAACCCGATCGGGGCATACACTGCTACCAGCGTAATGGTCATGGCAATGACCGGACCAACCAGTTCACGTGCACCCTTAATGGCAGCGTCATGGGGCTGCATTCCGTCCTCAATATGGCGATGGACGTTTTCCAGAACGATGATGGCATCGTCTACTACCATGCCAATCGCCAGCACCATGGCCAGCAATGTCAGCAGGTTGATGGAGAAGCCCATGAGCAACATGAAGAACAGCGCCCCCACCAGTGATAATGGCACCGTGACTGCCGGAATCATCGAACTGCGTACCGATCCCAGGAACAGAAAAATCACGACCACCACGATAACCACTGCCTCTAACAGGGTTGCCTCCACCTCGCCAATCGCCTCGCGAACAAAATTGGTCGCGTCATAGCCGATGGCAGCCTCTAAGCCTTCCGGCAAGGCAGAGGTGATGCCTGGCCAGACCTCACGCACCTGGTCGATAACATCCAGAATATTGGCGTCGGGGCGACCGTAGATGGCAATGAAGATTGCTGGACTACCATTCCATCCTGCTGACTGATCATAGTTTTCCGCGCCCATCACCACATCGGCTACATCAGCCAGGCGCACGATGGTATCGCCGTCTGACTTGACGACCAGTTGGCGGAACTGTTTCGGCGTACTGAGATCGGTATTCGCCCGTACGCCAATCTTTACGTAGTTACCACGGGTTTCACCCACCGCTGACAGCACATTCTGTGCGCGCAGACGGGCAGTCACTTCTCCCGCCGTCAGGTTGTGGGCCATCAACCGCTC
>JBFKKS010000055.1:0-12644 GCA_041630955.1 Nevskiales bacterium | reverse complement strand
GCTGCCAAGAAGCCAGCTGCCAAGAAGGCCGCTGCTGAAAAGGCACCTGCAACGACTACTGCTGCTTAAGTCCGGCTAGCAGAACGAAGGCGGCCCGGGAAACCGGGCCGCCTTTTTTGTTTTTAATTCCTGACGCGGTCAGGGCTTGCTGCGCGTTGTGGATTTGCTGCTGCGTTTGCGCTTGGGCTTGGGCTTCGCTGTTGCTTCTTCCTCAGGCTCGCCCGCACTTGCCAGGCTCATAAGCGTCTTCCATGCGCGGCTACCCTGAATGTTCTCTTTAACGAATTGGGCCGGATCGAAGCCATCCACACTTGTTGCCATTTTGTCGCGAACATAATGGATCATGTCTTCCTGCAGCCCTCCCACGTCTGGCAGGCCCAGGAAACGTCGCAGCTCTTCCGGCTTAACGTCGATTTCGATCTTGATGATCATTGTGGTTTTTGCCTCTTTGGTTAAAGGTTACCAGTGCGTTTCCGGGGTCAGTATTATCTTGCCATCCCGGCTGTCCTGCATTGCGTGACGGGCTGCATCCTTGACGCGTTCAAGGGGATAACTGCCACCGATGTCGGCTTTCAGTCGCCCGCCTGCCACCATATCGACCAGTTCCTGAAGCCTTGCGTTAACCGTGGCGCGGTCGTTTCCACGCAGCCAGTTCAGTAGCCAGAAACCCTGCACATGTATGTCACGAAAGATCAGCTGACCAGGTGGGATAATGCAGGCCTCGCCACTCAGGGCACCATAGCTGACCAGCGTAGAGCCCGGGCTCAGGCAGCTGGCCAGTACGGAAGTTGAGGTTCCGCCTACTGCATCAATGCCCAGTCTGACCGGATCACCACCAGTGATCGACTGAATATCCTTGCTCAGATCCTGGCCCTTATCGACAACCACCTCGGTGCCGCCCAGTTCACGAATCGTTAGCTCGACCCCACCTCCCCGGCGAACCAGGTTGATCGTCTTGATGCCACGATGCTTGGCGAGCGCAGCCAGGTAATGGCCGACAGAAGAATTGGCAGCATTCTGTACCACCCAATCGCCCGGTTGCAGTGCCGTGCATTCACTCAGCAAGAGGCTGGCAGTGAGCGGGTTAATGCTCATCAGGCTGAACTGGATGGGGTCACCTGTATCCGGTAACGGAATCAGGCTTTCTACTGGCAGCGTCATATGACTGCGCCAGGTACCCGAACCCAGCGGCAACAAAACCAGGTCGCCGATCTTGAAGTTATTTACCCCGTCACCCAGTTCCGCGATGCGCCCAACGCCTTCCTGGCCCGGGGTCGCTGGCAGGTCTGGTTTGATGCCGTAGTCACCGCTCACGGTGAGCAGGTCAGACGGATGAATTGGGGCGGCCTCTACCGTGACCAGTGCCTCGCCAGCATTCGGCTGCCTGCTCTCAAGTTCTACGGCACGCAGAACTTCGCCAGGGTTCCCGAATTTGGCGTACTGAACAGCGATCATGCTGTCTCCTTTCGATGGTGCGCATCGGATTGTTCTTATTGCAGAATATAGCCCTCTATGCGGGCCAGCGCCATGTTTGGAGGCAGTTGCTCGCTGCTTATTGACCAGTCAGGCGTGTTTGCGCTTCCCGATACTTGTCAGCAGTGCGTTGCAGAATATCGGTGGGCAGTCTGGGTGCCGGCGGCGTCTTGTCCCAGTCCAGGGTTTCCAGATAGTCACGTACGAACTGCTTGTCAAAGCTTGGCGGGCTGATGCCAACCTCGTAAGAGTCGGCTGGCCAAAAGCGCGACGAGTCCGGTGTCAGTGCCTCGTCGATCAGCACGAGTTGGTCATTGTCATCCAGGCCAAACTCAAACTTGGTATCGGCAATGATGATGCCGCGTTCACGGGCATATTCCGCCGCTTCACGGTAGAGGCGCAGACTCACTTCGCGAACCTGGTTGGCGAGATCCTCGCCCAGCAATTTGACGGTCTCGGCGAAGTCAATGTTTTCGTCGTGTTCGCCAACCGCAGCCTTGGTAGAAGGTGTGTAAATCGCTTCTGGCAACTGCTGGGCCTGTTGCAGGCCGGCAGGCAGTTGAATGCCGCAGACTGCACCGGTTCTCTGGTAGTCCTTCCAGCCTGAGCCGATGAGATAACCGCGCACGATGGCTTCGACGGGCAATGGGCGCAATTTTTTAACCACGATTGCGCGTCCCTCGACCTGGGCACGTTCGCTGGCATCGGGCAGTACTTCGGAAAGGGGCAGATCAGCCAGGTGATTGCCTATCACGTTTCCGGTGCGCTCGAACCAGAAGTTAGAAACCGCTGTCAGTACCGCGCCTTTGCCCGGGATCGGATCCTGCAGGATCACATCAAATGCGGACAGGCGATCGGTAGTCACAATTAACAGGTGATCGTCACCAACGGCGTAGATGTCGCGTACCTTGCCGCGGTTGAGAAGAGGCAGGCTGCTGATGGTCGATTCAAAGAGGGCGTCTTGCATGGTGGCGTTTCCGAGGACGGGAAAAACCGGGCATTCTACTGCCCCTGCGAGCGTCTCGCCAGCCAGTCTTTGCAGCTAGCCAGACAGCGATGCCAGCAGGCCGGTGCGATTGGCGGCTGCCAGGGAAATCGTGAGTAGCCCCAGTAGCAGGTTGATACCGACCGTATGGCGTATGCGCTTCAGTGCCTGATCCGCATCAGGCCAGTCAGAGTGGCGCAGACTGAGAACCAGCAGGCGCCATGGGCCGAAAAAGACATACAGGAATAGCGCAATCATCAAAACGCCAATGGCCAGCATGAGGTGGATCGGCCATGGCGCAGCGCCCATGTCACCGTACATTTTGAAGACCATCGCCGTGCCACTGCTGGGCAGAATGATCACCGCCAGCCAAACCCATTTGAAAAAGCCGCGCAGGCTGGCGACCCAAAGGCGAATGCGGACCGGCGTGGCGATATCGCTGCATGCCGGGCGCAGGATTTCGTAGGCGAAGAACATGCCGCCGACCCAGATCACCACGGCCAGCAGGTGCAGGATCAGGGCCGGTCCGATGACGGCGGCGGCGGGCAGGCTGTTGAAATAGTCCATGGCATCGTGTCCTGGGCTGCAATAGCGGCAAGCATAAGTTAAAGTACGCGGCCTTTATAAGGTCTTGTAACGGATACTCACATGCCGGGCCGCCAAGCGAATCTGATAGCACCCTCCATTCTGTCTGCCGACCTGGCACGACTGGGCGAAGACGTCGAGCGCGTGCTCGCAGCGGGTGCCGATATTGTGCACTTTGATGTGATGGACAATCACTACGTGCCAAACCTGACCTTTGGCGCACCGGTGTGCAAGGCATTGCGCAATTACGGCATTACTGCCGACCTCGACGTGCACCTCATGGTGAGTCCGGTTGACCGGCTGATAGGCGACTTTGCCGAGGCCGGCGCCAGCTACATTACCTTTCATCCGGAGGCCTCCGAGCATGTTGATCGAAGCCTGCAGCTGATTCAGGCGGCAGGCTGCAGGGCTGGTCTGGTATTCAATCCCGCGACCTCACTGGATTACCTGGATTATGTGATGGACAGGCTCGACATGATCTTGATCATGTCGGTTAACCCGGGTTTCGGCGGGCAGAGTTTCATTCCCAGCGCGCTAGACAAGCTGCGTGCCGCACGCGAACGCATCGACGCCAGTGGCCGCGACATCCGACTGGAGATCGATGGGGGCGTGAAGGTCGACAATATTCGTGAAATAGCGGCGGCCGGTGCCGATACTTTTGTTGCCGGTTCGGCCATCTTCAATAGTGAGGATTACGCCGCTACCATCGCCGCAATGCGCGCCGAGCTCGCACGCGTCGACTAGCGATGACCACCGCAGGCACACGGCGCCGCATCCCATTGGTGCGCGAAGCGCCCGCTGACCTCGATACCCCACTGTCGGTTTATCTCAAACTGGCCGACACAGCGTATACCTACCTGTTTGAATCTGTGCAGGGTGGAGAGCGCTGGGGCCGTTATTCCATCATTGGCCTTCCCTGTCGCGAAATTATTCGTGCCCGCGGTAAGGAAATTACAGTAGAGGTTGATGGCGAAATTGTCCGCCGGGAAACGGTTGCCGATCCGCTCGACTGGATCGAGGACTATGCCGGGCAGTTTGCCGTGCCGGCCCTGCCCGACATGCCGAGACTGACTGGCGGCCTGGTGGGTTATTTTGGTTACGACACCATTCGTCATATCGAGCCCCGGTTGGCTGGCAACCCCGCATGGAAGCACAAGCCCGACCCATTGGGAACGCCGGACATCCTGCTCATGCTGTCCGAAGAACTGATCGTGTTCGACAACCTGACCGGCAAGCTGTTCGCCATCGTGCATGCCAACGCCGATGATGCTGCCGACCAGGCGCGGGGCCAGTCGCGGCTGGATGAAATACTGGCCCGGATGCGTCAACCGCTGGTCATGCCGCCTGCACCTGTGCTGGATGCCGATGCGGGCGAGGTTGAATTCGTGTCGGGCTTTACACAGCAGGCTTATGAGGCGGCGGTAGAACGCATTCGTGAGTACATTCGGGCCGGAGATGTCATGCAGGTAGTGCCTTCACAACGCCTGACGGCACCCTATAGCGGCTCGCCGCTGGGTTTGTATCGTGCCCTGCGCAGTCTGAACCCGTCGCCGTACATGTATTGCCTGAATCTGGGGGATCACCATGTAGTAGGTGCCTCGCCAGAGATACTGGTGCGTGAGGAAGACGGTGAGATCACCCTGCGCCCGATAGCAGGCACGCGTCCGCGGGGCCACACGGAGGCCGAGGATCGTGCGCTTGAGGCAGAGATGCTGGCCGATCCCAAGGAGATCGCCGAACACCTGATGCTGATTGATCTGGGCCGCAATGATATTGGCCGTGTCTGTGAGACTGGCAGCGTGCGCGTGACCGACCAGATGATTGTTGAGCGTTATTCACATGTCATGCATATCGTCTCCAATGTGGTGGGCAGACTGAAACCCGGCACCTCTGCTATGGACGCGTTGCGTGCGACTTTTCCAGCCGGGACCCTGTCGGGTGCGCCTAAAATTCGCGCCATGGAAATTATCGATGAACTGGAGCCAGTGAGGCGTGGGGTTTATTCCGGTGCAGTCGGTTACATGGCCTGGAATGGGAATATGGATACCGCGATTGCCATTCGAACTGCGGTGATCAAGGACGGTGAGATTCATGTTCAGGCAGGGGCCGGCATAGTGGCCGACTCCGTGCCCGAAAAAGAATGGGAAGAAACCATGAACAAGGCACGTGCGGTGATCCGTGCTGCTGCCATGGCCTCCTCGGCAAGAGAGGAGGGGGCAGCATGATTCTCATGCTGGACAATTACGACTCCTTCACCTTTAACCTGGTGCAGTACCTGGGCGAACTCGGCGCGGAAGTGGCCGTGCATCGCAATGACCAGATCACGGTGGACGAGATTGCTGAGCTACAGCCGAAAGGCATCGTTATTTCTCCAGGTCCCTGCACCCCCAACGAGGCGGGCATTTCGCTGGCGGTGATAGAGCGCTTTTCCGGCAAAATCCCCATTCTGGGTGTTTGTTTGGGCCACCAGAGTATCGGGCAGGCCTTTGGCGGCAAGGTTGTACGTGCTCGCGAGGTGATGCATGGCAAGACTTCACCGATGTACCACAGCGAACTGGGCGTATTTGCCGGTTTACCCAACCCTTTTCAGGCCACGCGTTACCATTCTCTGATCGTGGAACGCGAAAGCCTGCCCGACTGCCTTGAGATTACTGCCTGGACCGAGGATGCAGAGGGCGAAATTGACGAGATTATGGGCTTGCGGCACAGGACGCTGGATGTGGAAGGCGTGCAGTTTCATCCCGAGTCCATTCTCAGTGAATATGGGCACGACCTGCTAAAGACGTACTTGCTTCGAACAGGCGAAATCGGAGGTGACGTGAAGTGATTGACAAGGCCTTGATGAATCAACTGGTTGAGGGGCGCGACCTGTCAGCGGAGCAGATGCGCAGTGCAATGCAGGCGCTTATGACAGGCGCCTGCACTGATGCCCAGATCGGCGGCTTTCTGGTAGCGCTGCGCATGAAAGGCGAAAGCGTGGATGAGATCACTGCTGCGGCCGCTGTCATGCGTGAACTGGCCACCCCGGTACCGGTAGCGGCCGAGTATCTTGATGCACTGGTTGATACCTGTGGTACAGGTGGGGACGCGTCAGGTCTGTTTAATGTTTCTACCGCCAGTGCCTTCGTGGTGGCGGCAGCGGGTGGGCGCGTAGCCAAACACGGCAACCGGTCGGTTTCGAGCAAGACCGGCAGCGCCGATGTGCTGGAGGCAGCCGGGGTTGAGCTCATGCTGATACCCGAGCAGGTAGCCCAATGTGTGGCGGAACTCGGTGTCGGTTTTATGTTTGCACCGGGGTTTCACGGTGCCATGAAACACGCCATCGGCCCGCGCCGGGAACTGGGTATAAGAACAATTTTCAATATTCTGGGGCCGCTCACCAATCCGGCAGGCGCAGTGAATCAGGTGATCGGGGTTTTCAATGGACATCTCACACGACCGCTGGCCGAGGTTTTGCAGCAGTTGGGCAGTCGCCATGTATTGGTTGTGCACGGTGAGGATGGGCTGGATGAACTGAGTATCAACGCGCCAACCCGGGTGTCGGAGTTGCACAACGGTACGATCAGGGATTACCAGATGACCCCGGAAGATGTCGGCCTGGAGCGCGGTTCGTTGGATAGCCTGCGAGTTTCTGATGCCGCCGAAAGTCTGGCCATGATTCGCGCCGTCTTTGCGGGTGAAAGGAATGTTGCAAGAGACATGATTGCACTGAATGCGGGGGCGGCGATTTATGCCAGTGGCCAGGCCAGCGATATAGCAGAGGGCGTGCAAATGGCATTGCGGGCGATCGATTCGGGTGTGGCTGCCGAGAAACTCAGCCAGTTGGCGGATCTAACCCAGGGCCTGAAAGCGAATGGCTGATGTACTGACCAGGATACTCGCGCACAAGCGAGAGGAAATAGCCCACGCACGCGCGGAGAGGCCACCGCTGGTGCTCGCACAGCAAGTCGCGGATGCACCCCCTGTGCGCGGATTTGCCGCCGCCATACAGGATCGGGTTGCCCATAAGCAGGCCGCCGTGATTGCCGAGATCAAGAAGGCTTCCCCGAGCAAGGGCCTGATCCGGGAAGACTTCGACCCTGCCTGGATCGCGCGGCGTTACGCGGAGGGCGGGGCGGCCTGCCTGTCGGTGCTGACCGACCGCGAGTTTTTCCAGGGTGCACCGGAATTCCTGCACGAGGCCCGTGAGGCTTCTGGGCTGCCCGTATTGCGCAAGGACTTCATGCTTGATGAGTACCAGATCAACGAGGCGCGCGTTATGGGAGCAGACTGTGTCCTGCTGATCGTGGCCGCACTGGAAGACGCGCAGATGGACGACCTGGCTGACGCGGCACTGGCCGTGGGTATGGATGTGCTGGTTGAAGTACATGACGCGCAGGAGCTGGAAAGGGCGCTGGCGCTAGACCTCGACCCCGAGCGCGTTTTGCTGGGCATTAATAACCGTAATTTGCGGACTTTTGAAACCAGCCTGCAAACCACGCTCGACCTTTTGCCGCTCATTCCAGACGGCCGGCTGGTGGTGACCGAAAGCGGTATTCGAGACGCGGAAGACGTGGCGGCCATGCGCGCGGCCAACGTACACGCATTTCTGGTTGGTGAATCCCTTATGCGCGCGGCAGACCCGGGCGCTGCACTTGAGGCCCTGATTGGCGACGAAGAAGGCAAGCAAGCATGACCATGAACGCACGAATCAAATGGATCGAGAACGCCGCCTGGATTGGCGAGACTGGCAGTGGTCATGGTCTGGTGATTGACGGCCCCGAGCACATTGGCGGGCGGAATCTGGGTGTGCGCCCGATGGAACTGATCCTGCTCGGTGTGGGCGGTTGTTCGGCAATGGACGTGATCCATATACTCAAGAAGGCGCGCCAGGGGGTTGACGACGTGCAAATAGAGGTCAAGGGTGAACGCGCGGATACCGATCCCAAGGTGTTTACCGATATCCACCTGCACTTCAAGGTGATGGGCTCGAATCTTAGCGAGAAACAGGTCGCTCGCGCCGTACAGTTGTCGGCCGAGAAATACTGTTCGGCTTCAATCATGTTGCAGGCCAGTGTGACCATCACACACAGCCATGAAATAGTCGCCACGGACTCGGAATGACGCAACGCGTCATGTAACGCATAATAGCCGCCCATTTAACGCCAGACAGAGGGCCACTTATCGTGTCAAAAGGCGTAAAGAAGCTGAAATTGCACGGGTTTAACAACCTGACCAAGACGCTCAGCTTTAACATCTACGACATCTGCTATGCGCGCAGCGATGATCATCGCCGCGAGTACATTGAGTATATCGACGAGGCCTACAATGCCGAACGACTGACCTCAATTCTGAGTGAGGTGTCGAATATCATTGGTGCCAATATTCTGAACGTGGCGCGTCAGGACTATGATCCGCAGGGTGCCAGCGTGACCATGCTCATCTGCGAAGAGCCGATTGGCGAAACGGATCTGCCCGGCGAGATAATCAAGGACTCCGTCGTGGGTCATCTGGACAAGAGCCATATCACCGTTCATACCTATCCCGAGAGTCACCCGGATCATGGCATCAGCACTTTTCGTGCCGACATTGATGTATCAACCTGTGGACTGATCTCTCCACTGAAGGCGTTGAACTACCTGATTCACAGCTTTGAATCCGACATCGTGATCATGGACTATCGTGTGCGCGGCTTTACCCGTAACGTGCGCGGCCGCAAGCATTTCATTGATCATCGCATCAACTCGATCCAGGATTTCCTCGACCGCGACATCCTTAACCGCTATGACCTAGTCGATGTGAATGTGTATCAGGAAAACATGTTCCACACCAAGATGCGCTTGAAGAACCTGGATTTGGATACCTACCTGTTTGGGGATGCAGAGGACATGTCGAAGCGCGAGGTGCGTGGCATCAAGCGGCGCGTTGAAAAGGAAATCGAGGAAATTTTCTACGGGCGTAACCTGCCCAAATAGTCGGGTCAGTATTGTTAAAGTACTGAGCTAAGCTCCAGACTATCAACTCCCGGTAATTGATGATGCGCGTGCCCAAAACCCTTGTCTTCGCCGGCAGCCTGCGCCGTGACTCCTACAACAAGAAGCTGGCAGCAGTCGCGGCCTCAGTTGCAGAGGGGGCTGGGGCAGCTGTTACACAGCTGGATCTGCGGGACTTCCGCATACCACCCTACGACGGCGATATGGAGGCCGGTGGGGGGATACCGGAACGGGCGCAGGCCCTGCGCTCACTGATGGCCGGGCATGACGCTTTCATCATTGCCTCGCCTGAATACAACAGCTCAATCTCGGGCACGCTGAAGAATTATATCGACTGGACCTCCCGGCCTGATGGGGAGGTGCCCGGGTTGGTCGCCTATCAGGGCAAAGTCGCTGCCATCCTGTCGGCTTCACCAGGCGCGCTGGGCGGTTTGCGCGGACTGGTCCACCTGCGTTCAATTCTTCAGAATATTGGCGTGCTGGTGATACCGGAACAGCATGCCCTGCGCACGGCCCACGAGGCCTTTGATGAACAGGGTGGTTTGAAAGACGCCCGGCAACAGGCCTCGGTCGAAAAAGTCGTGCGGCGCCTGGTGGAAGTGGCGGGGCGACTGGCGGTCGATTAGAACCAGTAAGCTGCCCGCGTCATGATTTTTGACGCCAGTTTCATGGCATCGCGAACCGGTCGTGGTAACTCTGCGGCGCCGGCGGCCACGGCCGTTTCCCCGTGTCGTGCTTCATCGGCCTTCATCTGTTCCACGATTGCCCGGCTTCGGTTATCGGTATCTGGCAGCTTCTCGAGATGTCCGTCGAGGTGATCACAGACCTGCTTTTCGGTTTCTGCGACGAAACCCAGACTCCATTTGTCACCGGCCAGGCCAGCTGCGGCGCCAATGGCAAAGGACCCCACATACCAGAATGGCCCCAGGCGGCTGGGTTTCTCTCCTAGCTCCGCAAGACGCTGTTCGCACCAGGCCAGGTGGTCTTCTTCCTCGCGTGCGGCTTCTTCCATTGCCTCGCGGACCTCGGGCAAACGCGCGGTAGCGGCCTGGCCCTGATAAAGCGCCTGGGCGGCAACCTCGCCGGCATGATTGACGCGCATCAGTCCGGCAGCATGGCGCCTGGCGCTACGATCGAGTGGCGCGTCCTCAATCTCTTCCGATGGGTTCTCGCGCTGATTGCGAGGTGCTCCCGACAACGTCTGCAGGCCCTTATGCAGGTCCATCAGAAAACGGTCGGCAAGATTGTAGTGGCGCTGGGTCATGGTGAGTGCATTATAAAACAGAAGGATGGTTGGCACTGTGATCGCTAACCGACACAATAGATGCATGCCCCTCAATGCCAAGCAGTTCCATACCCAACTCGAGCGCGGTCTGCCGCCTATTGCGACCGTCGTCGGTGATGAACCCCTGCTCGTACAGGAGGCGGCCGATGCATGGCGCGCCCGGGCGCGCAGTGAAGGTTATGTAGAACGCGAAGTGCTGTATGCCGAAACCGGCTTCGACTGGGGTCTGCTGAACCAGGCCGGTGCCAGTATGTCGTTGTTTGCATCCCTAAGGCGCATAGAGCTGCGTCTAGGCGATAAAGGACCGGGTAAGGAGGGCAGCGCCGCATTGGTCGAATATGCCGCTAGCCCACCCCAGGACGTTGCGCTGCTGGTGATTGCCGGTGCGATCGACGGGAAATCCCGTAAGGCCAAGTGGTTCACCACTCTGGATAAGGCGGGTCCCTTGTTGTTTGCATGGCCAATCAAGGGGGATGAATACACGCGCTGGATTGCCAATCGGCTGGAGCGGGCAAAGCTGCGCACAGATAACGATGTCGTGCATTGGCTGGCGGCTCGTACCGAGGGCAATCTTCTGGCTTGTCAGCAGGAGATCGACAAGTTGGTTCTGTTGGCGTCTGATGCGCCTCTGGACCTGGCGACTGCTGAAAAATTGGTTGCCGATCATGCCCATTTCGAAGCTTTCGATTATGTTGACAAGCTGCTGTCTGGCGAAGCCGGCCCGGCACTGCGATGCCTGGACAGGTTGCGTGAAGAAGGTGAGCAGCCGCTTGCGGTACTGGGTTCACTTAACTGGGCTTTACATGGCTTGGAGCAGATAGCCACGACACAGGCACGCAGGGGAGACCTGCAACCGGTATTCAGCCATGCTCGCATCTGGGGGCCTAAACAGGGACAGTTTATAGCGGCATCCAAGCGGCTTGGTGTGCAGCGCATTAGACATGCCTTGCGACTGGCGCTGGACGTGGATCGCGCCGCCAAGGGGGCGTCAGCCGACTCGCCTTGGGAGGAACTGGTAAAATTGACGGCTTGCATGACGGGCCTGCCATTGCCGGCTCCCATGAATCACGATTTGAACAGATAAGACAGGTTAAAGACCAAAGCCATGAATGCTGCCGCGACTGCCGAGTCTCACAAAGAGACGCTCAGCCAACAAGACATAACAGACCGTATGCAGGCAATGGGTCAGGCTGCGCGTAGCGCATCCCGGGCGATGGCTGCGGCCGATACCCAGGCCAAGAACCGTGCCTTGCAGAACCTGGCCCTGGCTATCGAGGCCAATGCGGACGAGCTGGTAAAAGTGAATGCCCAGGACATGCAGGCCGCGCGGGAAAACAACCTGGATTCCGCTTTGCTGGACCGTCTGGAACTCAATGCCGAGCGTATACAGGGCATGGCCGATGGTGTGCGTGAAATAGCCGCCTTGTCAGACCCAATTGGCGCGATTACCGATCTGAATTACCGGCCCTCCGGCATTCAGGTCGGGCGTATGCGGGTGCCGTTGGGTGTGGTGGGAATTATTTACGAGTCTCGTCCGAACGTGACAGCGGATGCAGCGGCGCTGTGCCTGAAGTCGGGTAATGCCACGATTTTACGGGGTGGCTCAGAGGCGCGCGCCTCGAATCTGGCCATCGGCGCGTTGATCAGCCAGGCGCTGAGCGACGCGGGGTTACCAGCGTCAGCAGTACAGGTGGTTGATACAACGGATCGCCGCGCGGTGGGTGCATTGTTGTCGATGCCCGAGTATGTCGATGTCATCGTGCCGCGCGGCGGCAAGGGCCTGATCGAGTACGTTGCCGAGCATGCACGCGTGCCCGTCATCAAACATCTGGATGGCATCTGCCATGTGTATATCGATGCCGCTGCCGATTTGGACAAGGCCGTCGCTATTGCAGTTAACGCCAAGACCCATCGCCTGGGTGTGTGTAATGCAATGGAGACATTGCTGGTGGCTGAAGCCGTGGCAACAGAGGTATTGCCACAGCTGGCGGAGCAATACGCCCAACACGCAACGGAGCTACGCGGCTGTGAACGCACGCGGGCAATTCTGGCTGACATCAAGGGCGCCGTAGAGGAAGACTGGCGTACCGAATATCTTGATGCCATTCTTTCGATTCGTGTAGTCGATGATATGGACGCAGCTATTGCACATATCAACGAGTATGGCTCGGGTCATACCGACAGTATCGTGACCGAAGATATCAGCCGTGCACGGCGGTTCCTTCGCGAGGTGGATTCCAGCTCGGTGATGGTAAATGCCTCAACTCGCTTCGCTGATGGCTTTGAATATGGTCTGGGTGCTGAGATTGGCATCAGCACCGACAAGTTTCACGCTCGCGGGCCG
>JBFKKS010000054.1:0-12776 GCA_041630955.1 Nevskiales bacterium | reverse complement strand
TAGGCAGCCGGAATCTCATCCAGTAACCCATAGCCATAGCAGCACACAGGCATCACGAACATGTTTCTGATAGCGCTCAGCCCCTTCTTGTCCAGCCATTGGCTGAAGGGCAGAGCCAGGTCCGCATCTAGATTCCTGAAACCGACGCCGCTCACCTGGTCTCTCACGACATGTAACTCAAGCAGATAACCGATCACCGCAGCCACTAAATCCGGCGGCGAGATTCCCGCAAAGAGTTTTTCAAAGGGTTCGTGCAGACCTGTCGCCGTATCGATTAATTTAAATGACGGAACCGTGTCCGTGGGAAGATTGAATTGCCGTATGAAGGCATTGACAAAATGATAATCGGGCGTGATCTCCACAGCCCCCATGTCGTAGGGTTCAGAATCGTAGAACTCGGTACAACATTTACCCCCAATCCGGTCTTCCTTCTCCAGAACCGTGACATTTCTGAATCCTTTTGCTACCAGATAATAAGCAGCAGAAAGGCCCGCAGGCCCTGCACCAACAATACAGATCCTATCCTCGAAATTACTCTTCCCCATCGTCCCCCACCACTTAATTTATGTTTCTTATTTATGTTTCTTATGAAGGCACCCAGATTTATGTTTCTTATTAAGGTACCCAGCCACTGTCGCAGACTAATATTTTTAATAACGCGACTGCATCTATCTGTCACCCTACTCCTTTAATAATCCTTATGGAAGCTTGGTAGAACAGCCAAGAGAACAGTAAATCCCGGGGACTTTGTCACCCATTTCAGGCATATCCCTGAAAGTTTAGGATTATTTGATCGTTCCCACGTCTTTCAGGTTTACACAATGCTCAAGCAGATCCGCAGGGAACCAGCAATAATTATTCATGTTCCCGTGGCTGCCGGCTGCCCATTTACGGCTCCTTCTTTGCCATTGCACCCTCAGGAAAAGATCGTTAGATGGCGTGCCATGCGAGATACCGGTCAATCCTGCCTGGGCCGCCGATGATCAGTATTTTCATGCTTACCCCTTAAGTTTTTCGTCTATTTCACACCTGAATCCAGGTAGGCCGAAAAGATGCGCACCGCATGGGCGGTTACCTTTTTGTGGCCAGGGGTGTCCCGTTCTCGAACCATGCCGAGCAGGGCCTTTTCATGCACTTGCCCCTGCACCATAGCAAGAAATATTTCAGCATCCAGGTCAGGCCGCGGGGTATCCAAGCGGGTCATTTCACGGGTGATTACCTTGTGCGCCGCCTGGGTAAACTGATCAGCAAACATCTGCCCCAGCGCCCGGTCACCACTTGCATAGGCAATTCTTTGCAGGGTGAGTGATTCAGGCAACAGGCAGCCGCGCAAATAGTTTTCAGCCAGCCTCTGCAGGCGCGCATCCCGCTGCAGTTCATCATGCACGCCGGCTATGAGGATCGGTTCAACCAATTCCCCCAGGTACCCCATGGCCGCACTGAGCAGGCCGGCCTTGTCACTGAAGTACCGATACAGTGTTTCCTTGGACGCCTGCGCGGATTTGGCAACCGCGATCATGCTGAACCGGTCATAGCCTTCGCGTAACAGGACTTCCAGCGTGTGCAACAGCAGATGCTCTCGAAGCCCCTCCTTCATGGGGCGTCCTCGCGGCACTGTTGGCTGGGTGACAGCTTGACTTTTCATATTGCCAAATTGTACCGTACCGTACGGTACTATTAAAGGCAGACGGCGCATACCCCGGGCGAACTTCCTATGAACAGCTCCCTTTCACTGCAGCCAACCTGGGACTTCATGCTGGCACACATGGGTACCGCCTTCATGAGTTCCCCTGCTTTCCTGTTCACGGCGGTCGTGCTGGGTGTCTATGTACCCGGCATCCTGTTCTCGATTGTGGATGTATTCATCAGCCGCCGCATGACACTGGCCCAGAGCTGGGCTGTGTACTGGCGTGCAATGAAGGGCTATTCGCTCGCCTATGTCGTGGGCATGGTCGTTTTGCTCGGCATGCCCCTGCCCTTTGCCCTCAACCTGCCAGCAACTGCACCGCCCGTGCATGAATTCGTTACCGATCTGGTTCTGTATTTTCTGGTCGGCGATTTTGCCTCGTATGTGTGGCATCGCCTGGAACATGCGCATGGCCTATATGCCAGAAAGGTGCATTACTACCACCACATGGACAAGCCGCCGCTGAGTATCTGGACAGCCATGGTCGTACATCCGATCGAGGGCGTGACCGTGTTCTTTTTCTTCCATATCTACGGCATCCTGTTCCCCATCCACCCCTTCACATTCGCGGTCGCCGCGTTCACCCTGACTGCGGTCACCATGATCACCCACTGCGGTTACCGGCTGCCCGTTTACGACTGGTTTTTTGCTACCGCCACGAACCACAACCTGCACCACTCCCAGAGAGAGCCGGTGAATGTATCTGTGGTGCTGACCCTGTGTGATCGCTTGTTTGGTACTTATCACAAGTCCACTTGAACTTCTCAGGCCTAACGCGCCCAGACCCCGATAACTTTCTGCTATGACCGGGCGTCTGCCTTAATACCCTTGAGCAATTTTCCAAGAACATCAGCACCGGTGATAATCCGTGGTGAATCACCCCAGACCAAGACCGCGTCATAATCAATAGCGCTGTCTTCTTCCAGTGTTGAACTGGGCAGAGATTTCAAATAACTGATGACTTCACCAATAGTTTTGGTTGAATCCCTGATAATCAGTGGCCTGCGGCAGAAGGCGTAGGGGTCAAAGGGCTTATCCGTTTCCATTAATGCTGATCTGACTGCTGCGTCCGCATCCAGTATCAGTTGTGGGTTGCCTTCCAGGTCTGCAAGCACAACCCAGTGATGACCGCTCGCATTGACCAGCCGTAAAAAAGGATCGTTCACATCACGACTGATTTCAGGAATCAGTGGCAAATCAACCCGGGTGGGCAGGCGGATGATGGAATCCGCATCTACCAGTTCTCCCTCTTCACTCACTTTTACATCGTCAATGGTCAGGAAATTCAAGGCACCCCGACCTTCAAGATGGTCGACGTCTGCCTCTTCTGCCTCCATGTGGGCTCTGATCAACGAAGCCAGTTCCTTCTCATGCAGGTAGTCAATACCTTCCTTGCCTAACCAGGCATCCAGAACCCGGGCACAGGGCCTTGCCACCGGATACAGTAAAAACTGGTAAAGCCGCAAAACGGGCGCCAAGAGCGAAGCCATGCGTAATGCGTTTCTGGAGAAGTAGGCTTGCGGCATGATTTCGCCAAACAGCGTGATGAATACTGTTGAAAACGCGAACGCCATCACCCCGGCCATGACGGAATCTGATAACAGGGTTAACAGAACGTTGATCCCCACATTCCCCCATAGAATCGTGGTTAACAGGAAATTGGAATCCTGTCGAACGGCCAGCACCTTGCCAGCCATCACATTGCCCTGCTTTATTTCCACTTCCAGTTGCAGACGGC
Source organism: Nevskiales bacterium (assembly GCA_041630955.1). GTDB lineage: Bacteria > Pseudomonadota > Gammaproteobacteria > Nevskiales > CAJXLF01 > JBFKKS01. Next base: position 9,351 of record JBFKKS010000054.1, on the reverse strand, counting down.
TGAGTGAAAAGAACGCCAGGTTAAGGCCAGAAAACATAGCCGACTGTGAAAGGCAGACGAAAATCCCGATCCAAAGCAGCGTGTTGGTATCAATATCCGCTAATAATTCCATTCGGGTTCCTGTAAATATTAATGGGCTCAGCCCCCTATTCGGGGCTGCCTGCCACAAGATTATCGATCACGCCTAGGCGATGTACATGAACAACGACGCGGTCGTCCGGCTGCAGATAGTGACGGGCTTCAACGGCATCCTCGATATAAGCTTCGATCACATACGAGGCCAGCGATCCCTCCAAGCCACTGAGCAGCCAGCGTGACAGTCCTCGCAGTTTCTGCCCTGAGGAAATACCTTTGAATATGGTGCCATGTGGGGTGCCCGACAACAGCAGGGTGCGCTCCGGTATGGATTCACCCGGTTCAAACAGGCGCACCTGTTCGCCCTGGTAATCCCATTGCCAGTCCTCGCGTAGCCAGGTTTGCCTGAGCATTTCGTCGTAATCCCATACGCCTGCCGTCACCGGTGCCTGCTGGCGAAGACTGTTATTCACATACAGGCGAAGCTGAAGCGCCTCGGCAAAGGCACGGTGATCACGCGGGATCACAAACAGATTTCCAACCGGCAGTGCCCCCGGAAAACTCTTGCCGGTGGTAAAGCCCACCCCGGACTCGATGTCATCCACGTTGATATGCCTGAGCAAGGTCGCCCGGTCGGTATAGTCGTTCGCCAGGATCAGGCCCATCGGGGCGTCCGCATTCCCGCCGTCGGCCAGCGGTGCCAGAGTGACCCAGGCCAGTTCCACCTCAAAGTCCAGCAAGCCTTGGGTGGTAATGTTGGCGTACGGCGCAGTCGGCTCAACCTTCTTGGGAAAAAGGAACGGCCCCTCTTCGACCGTGGCGTCCTCGGCATGCTCGGGATAGTTGGCACCCACGGCAATGTGGTCACGGGTGAGATCAACGGGCATAGTCAGGCGCACTGCAGGTACATTTACCCTCCCTGCGCCTTCCAGCCCGGCTATCAGCTCCAAAATGCCCTCGTAGCCATGGCTGTTGTACAGGTCAATCGGGTCTACCACACCGAGATCAATACCAGTGACCCGCCCCACTGCATAGGACTGCACGGCCATAAGCCATAACTGCCCTTCGCTCTCATAGCGGGCAAAGGTCAGAGCCTCTTCGATCGGTGCAATCTCTACCGAGCCAAATTGCTGAGGATCGACCGTTTCATCAAAGGCGGATGTCCAGTCAGGCTGACAGGCCACTAAGCCCATAGCCATAAGGGCAATACAAAATGCGTTACGAAAGTTCATCGCCTCGTCTTCCTATAACTAATTGCGGATCGATGATATCCCGGTTGAGAAAGTCTATCTTCCCACGGAGTATGTATCTCATGTGAAACGCGCCACGCACACAGGCCGGAAATATCCCGGCCTGTTCGTGAGCTAATTCATTCTATAGGGAGGGTATGTGCCCCTGCATTGGAATTCGCACACTACCCGTCACCGTGACGACCGGCGTGAGCAGGTCTCGCGAGCTGGTGAACAAGACAAAAGCATCGTGCGTGCCATAAAGCAGCAGGACGATTTGATCGCCAGAGGCAATCCGCTCCGAAATTCCAACCAATTCCACTTCGTGGTGGCCGAGCCCACGTACGGGCATGACCTGTTCTTCGATCAACTCCGGCAAAAGTGGCAGGACTGAACCTGACTTGATCACACCCAGGCCGATGAATACCGTCGCGTCGCAGGTCCCCAGGCGCATGATGGGGTCAGTCTTTTCCTGGCACCGTGCATCCAGTGCCGGATCGCCGGATGAGATAGCCAGAGACGCGGTGGGAATCCCGGCCAGAACTTCGCTTTCACCCGCAACCGTGGTCAGGGGGACGACGACCGGGAGCGGATTGCCGATGGTGACTGGCGCCGGCAACCCGCCCGGCATTTCAACCGGGAATTCGTTACCGCCTATGGTCATGTCGGGTAGCTGCACGGCATCGCCCATGTCCAGTGCGAAGCACATGTCTTGCCCGGTAATAATCACATCATCGGCATTGCCGATACCCAGCAGCTTCTCGTTGAACCAGGCCAGTGCAGCGGCCTCGCTGTTGATAGGACCGCAGGCCGAGGAGAAGGGGAACCCGCCCTGCGCCAGGCCCTGTTCGACCACGCCCAGGTTAGGCGTCAAGATGTGATGACCGGAGCTATAGGTCAACAATCGAACATCCCCGCCGGCACGCTTGAGGCATTGGTAGTTATTCCAGGCTTCGTTCATATTGAACAGGTCATCCCGGGGACCCTGGAACAGCAAGGCATCGATCCTGGGTACACGCCGGTTGGACGGCGTCAGGACGGTGTATTCGCCGCCCGCCGTAAGAGGCAGCAGCTGGTAAAGCGGGTCGAGCAAGTATTCAGCAGTGTTACCACTGAAGTCTGGCTGCAGATCCAGGGGGTTGTCACAGAAGTACTGCATGGAGTGGTAGGCGAAAAACGGCTCCGCAGGTTCCGGGAATTTGCCGGTGATACCGCCTTCAATCAAGGTAGCCCGCATCATCGGATCCTGGCCCATGCTGGTCAGCACATCGCCCGCGCCCGCCAGGATCAGTGACCATTGCGATTTCACCACCCCGCCCGGATTGAGGCTGTAGTTCAGGTCGTGGGGTGCAATTTCCGGCACGATGGCATCCAGCCGCAGATCGGGATCCTTGTTCAATAACAGGAACTGGTACATGCCGCCGTAGCTGCCCCCAATCGCCCCCAGCAGCAGATTGTTGTCGCGGTACTTTAAGTAATCCAGATGTTGCTCCGCCCAATCGACGATCGCGACCAGGTCCTCACCTTCAAAATCGGGATCCATGACACGCACAGTACCGCCCGAATCGGGAGAGCCACGCTGGTCAATACTGATCACGGTGTATCCGGCACCTGTGAATCGCGAAAATGCGCCGACGGCTGTTTCGCGACTTCCCGAGTAACCATGCCCCTGCAATAGCAGGGCGTGTTTCTTGCCACAGTCGATACTGTCTGGCTCATGCACCTGGAAGGAAATATTTTCGCCATCGACCCGTGAAGGGATATTCACGTGGTAAGCCCGGCCACCGTCAAGATCGGCATGCGACTGGCAGGATGCCGCCGCCTCTGCCCCACCGTACTGCAGCTGGGAGCGTTCGGTATTCAGCGTAGGCCGGGAACTTGTTTGTGCCGAATCGCCGCCATTATTGCAGGCAGTCAGCAGAGTCATCAGGAGCAGAACAACCAGCCTGGGCATTGGCTCATCACTCGATAACGGGACAATCAATCCTTTGCGACACATCAACCCTCTCCTCGCTCCGTGCCTGGTATCGCCCGGATAATTTTCATATTCTCTAAGTAATGCCTGTTGCTGACGCTGAGTCAGCTTTAAACATTCTTATATACAAGAAGCTGCAATAAGAGGGCAAAAATTACTTAACCCGATAGCAAGGCGGAATCGTGGTTAAATTGCCTGAGGGCAGTCTTCCAGCAACAGCTGCAACGGCCCGTTATGCCCTCGGAAACCAGGGGAAAAATCGGTTTGTTGTTTGCTGATAGGCCTTGTACTGCGGCCGTTTCCGAACGGAAAAATATTCCGCAGGAATGGCCCCTGTCAGGTACACCAGGGTGGTGTACATCATCGCCGAAGCACCTGCTGCACCTGCGCCGAGAATCGCCCATACCGGCATCGACACAGCGCTACCCAGTGCCAGCCAGGAGGGCACAGCTGCGGTGACCAGCCCTGTCCACACCAGCCATTCGGAAAAGTAGTTGGGATGACGGCTATAGCGCCACAGCCCGACATCGCAGACCCCGCCCTTGTTCTCGGGCTTGGAAATAAACCGCAGCTTCTGGGCATCGGCGGTTGATTCAAGGATGTAGGCCGCTGCCCAGAGCCCGATACCTGCTATTTCCCATGCTGACACGGTTTCACTGGCATTGATGGCCAGCATGAACCCGGGCAATGCCAACACCGACATATTGGCAAATCCCTGGGCCATGATTTCAGCGAGCATGTGGAACTTCATGTGCTTCTCGCCCGCCTGTTCCATCATCGTGCGGCGGTAAACGTAACGCGGGAATTCGGTCTTGAATATCACGCCAGTGGTCTTGGCCATGGTCAGCGCGCCGATGCCCATGCGTAAACCAATCAACAGGTACACACCGCCCACCAATGACCTGCGCAAAACATTGCCATCGCCCAGCAGGAGAATGAGCAGACCTATAACAGCGACCCCAAAGGGCCAGGCTATGTCCACGTAGGACATGCGTCCTGTTTTGAGAAAAGGAATACCGGCAACCAATACAAATAACGCTATCTGCAGAGCCGCATTGACCCACAGCAGATTGACCAGGGTCTCAATACCGGAAAATACCGCGACCGACCAGATCGCTATAAAAAGAACACACAAGGCACTACCAAAATTCATCTTTTCTCCTCCCTGCTTCAGCGCCTTGTAATCAGGCTTTGGCTGTTAACTTCACCATCATTTTTGTGTAGCCCTTCACGAAGTTGGATTGCACGTGCTCGGGCTTGCCGATGACTTCAATCTTCTCAAATCGTTTCAGCAGTTCTTCCCAGAGAATGCGCAACTGCATTTCTGCCAGGCGGTTACCCATGCAGCGATGCACACCAAATCCGAAGGACAGGTGATTGCGTGCCCCCTTGCGGTCGATAAGAAATTCATCAGGCCGGTCTATGCTGCGCTCATCGCGGTTACCCGAGACGTACCACATCAGTACCCGATCACCTTTCTTGATTGTCTGGCCACCCAGTTCCACATCCCGTTTGGCGACACGCCGCATGTAGGCCAGCGGGGTTTGCCAACGGATAATTTCCGAAACCATATTCGGGATCAGCCCCGGATTGGACTTCAGTTTCTCGAATTCATCGGGGAACTGATTCAGGGCCAGCACGCCACCCGTCATGGAGTTTCGTGTCGTGTCGTTACCCCCGACAATGAGCAACGAAAGATTACCCATGAACTCCAGGGGGCGTTTGATCAGATCCTGGGTGTCTTCATTACTCTGCATCAGGCTGATCAGGTCAAAGCCCTTAGGCTCGCCCGCTGCCAGCCGCGCCTTCTTGTCATGCCACAGTTGGGAGAAATGGCGAGACATGTCGGCCCCTGCTGAAAAGATTTCGTCCTTGTCTGCAAAAGCGCCGCCGGTGGTTTCCGGTGAGCCTGCGATGAGGTCCGACCAGTAGGGCAACAGATGGCGTTTTTCGTAGGGGAAATCCAGCAGCGTTGCGAGCATACGGGCGGTCAGCTCAATCGATACCTTCTCCACCCAGTCAAAGGGCTCGTCCACGGGCAGGTTGTCCAATACATCCGCTGCACGCTCTCGTATCAGCGCCTCCATCTCCTTCAGATTCTGTGGCGCCACCACGCCCTGTACTGCCTTACGCTGCACATCGTGCTTTGGTGGGTCCATGGCGATAAAGGTTTCCAAAGCCAGGCCTTCTGGACGATCGCCCAGGAAAATGATTGGCTCGGCAGAAAACAGTTCATGGTTTTTATCCACGAACATGATGTCCTCATAGCGGGTCACCGACCAGAAGGGGCCGAATGGGCTGCGCTTCTGATAATGCACCGGTGCTTCATCACGAAGACGCTTGAAGTAGGCCTGCCACTGATTCTGACGGAACAGAAAGGGGTTGCTGACATCAATGTCTTCCAGGGCCAGGCTGCTGACATCTGGAACAGGCGTTTCCTCAAAATGGGGCACTGGCCGCTCGCCAATAGTCTTCTTCTTGAGCTTGACCAGGAATTCAATGCCCCGGATTTGCCAATGCATGGGAATGACACGAGCAGTGGTATTTATCGCAGAGGAATATAAAGACATAAGGATTACCCCCTGCTTACATCTGAAATTCAGGTAAATGAACAACCAAGCCATCCATCTCTTGGGTGGCCGGTATCTGACAGGCCAGACGGGACGTCTCTGCCCTTTCAGGCGTCATATCCAGCATCTGTGCTTCATCTTCATTGGCAGCACCCGTCTTATTGATCCAGTCATCCGCGACAATCACATGACAGGTACCGCAGGCACATGAGCCCCCGCAATCCGCATCAATGCCAGGCACCAGGTTATCCACGGCGGTCTGCATCAGGGATTTGCCTTCTTCAATCTCGACAACATGTTGCGTGCCGTCATGTTCTACAAAAGTAATGCTGCCCATTGGGTCCTCTCGTACAAAGATAATTAACAAGTCACAAGACGCGGGCCCCCTTCGCCGGTGCTGCCGCATGACTTTGAATGCTGTTTCTCCAAAACCAGCCATTAACCTACTGGTTAGTAGATTAATTGTCAAGAACGAAATATACTGTTGCCATGCGTGCGGAGAATGCTGGTTACCAGTATTCATAGCCCCTGTAAAAGCAGTCCAAAGAGAGCCCATGGCACGACCCAAACGACAGCACGATGCCCCGGAAACCCGCGATGAAATCTTGCGCGCCGCCCGAATTGAATTCGCTGCTCAGGGTATTGGCGCCCCGCTGGATGCGATCGCTGGGCGTTGCGGCATTCGTCGCCCCTCCCTACTGCATCATTTCCCTTCAAAGCAGGCACTGATCGCCGCTGTAACTGACGACATTCTGCAAAAGACCCGCGACCGATTACTCAGTACCATTGATGGACAGAGCAGCGACACCGCGACCAGCATGCGGAAAATCTTTACCGTACTGCGTGAACTGGAAATGGAAGAACAAGGTGTTGGCGGTGTGCTGCTCCACGCACTCTTGGCTGAAGATGACGATGGGCCAGTGACCAAAAGACTCGCCGAGTTCATCGACATCATCTACACCACATCGGCCAAGGCGGGTGGCCTGAACAGTAAGAAGCCGGAGGAATTCAGGGCGGTACTGGCTCACCTGGTGATGGGGGAAGTGGCCAAGGTCGCTCTCGGTAGCCGAGCGCGTACCCTATGGGGCAGCGGCGATGGACTGAACCCACTATTCAGCCTTTACTTCCTTGAACGCGAATCTTGAGCTCAACAGGCCCAGAAGCACTGATTGATCGCCAACAGGCGGCCAGGTCCAGCTTCAGTTGATGTTCCTTCATATCGGGTGTTCATGGTCCCTGTCAAAGCAGGTCTGAATGTAAATTTCCGATTGCTATTGTGCAGTCCCCGCCAATGTGCGAAGTTTCATGCAGAGAAGTGGCCTGCCGGCCCGGTCTTTTAACTACAGGGGTGCCTTAACGTGATTAGAAAATGCCTGTTTCCCGTTGCGGGATACGGAACTCGCTTCCTACCTGCCACCAAGTCCATGCCCAAGGAAATGTTGCCCGTGGTTAACAAACCACTGGTGCAATATGGGGTTGAAGAGGCCATTGAAGCCGGCATGAACCAGGTCGCGCTGGTCACGGGTCGCGGTAAACGCGCCATCAGTGATCACTTTGATATCAGCTATGAACTGGAGCACCAGATTGCCGGCAGCGCCAAGGAATCCTACCTGGAGAGCATCCGCAATGTCCTTGAAAACGCCACCTTCACCATCACCCGCCAAAGGGAAATGAAAGGACTGGGACATGCGATCCTCACTGGCGAGGTCATGATCGGCAACGAGCCATTCGGTGTCGTACTTTCCGATGACCTGTGCATTGGCGAGGGCACCGGCGTGCTGAAGCAGATGGCGGACCTGTTTGCCCAATTCCGCTGCAGCATCGTCGCCGTTCAGGAAGTTGAGCCAGAAGAAACTGAAAAATATGGCGTGATTGGCGGAGAAGAACTGAAAGACGGGCTGTATCGCGTGGACACCATGGTGGAAAAACCCAAACCCGAAGATGCCCCTTCCAACCTGGCCATCATCGGCCGCTACATCCTGACACCTGACATCTTCAATATCCTGGCAGATACCCCGCCGGGCAAGGGTGGGGAAATTCAGCTAACCGATGCACTGATGACGCAGGCACAGAAAGGCTGTGTCATGGCCTACCGGTTCAAGGGCAAGCGCTTTGACTGCGGTAGTGTTGATGGGTTTGTAGAAGCAACCAACTACGTTTACGAAAACGTTTACAAGGCACTCTGAAGTCACTGGATGTGAGCGTGGGCTCACTGGCTATCTGCGCTCTGAGATATAGGTCACCACTGATCGCTGAATATCGATGGTGATGACTTTCTTGGGTCGGGTGTTCATGTAATAAACCCACTGTTCTCCCACGCCGGCCCCATGCTCATTGACCAGTTGCCTGGTGCGGTCGGGCTTGCCGGCCCTGTCCCGAACTTTTGCCTCGTTGTCGCCCAGACAGACGAGTTTGCGGCCAAACGTGGTGCAGGACTCTGTACCGGCAAAAGACACCATGCAGGGCATGGCCAAGAGAACTGCCAGAATGATGTAACGCATGGATACCCCCTATTGATTGTTATTGCTTTCCTGTTTCAGCTTACAGGCAGGCATCAACCCTAGCTGAAGTGCGGCTCAATGCATGAGCCTGAGCGCAACTTATTTCTCGATAATGGGGTGCATCACCTCAATATCCGCCATGCCGCCCGGTCCATGACAGTTGTGACATTGTTCCAGTGCAATACCGGCATCGACGAGTGGGTAACGGGCATGTGACGAACTCAATCCTTCCGCATCCATGTGATCGCCCTGCCAATAATGGCATGACAAGCAGGCTGCTTTTGTCTTGGTGGTGTTGGTGTCATCGTTGGGGTCGCTCAGGTCAGCGCCGGTATCGGTCGTGGTCGCCAGAACCTCACTGGCAAGGGGAAGAATATAACTGCCCTTGGTATGGCAGGCCGCACAATTACCCAGCACGCCCGGGTAACGCACATCACCAAAGTGATGCGGCTGGCCGTCCGCCCCATAAACAATGAAATCCGGACGCGGCTTCAGTGGCCCCGGGGGCGGAATAATGTAATCCGTGACACTGGTTGGCAGTTTGTTGTGCTGAGCATCATGGATATTGTGGATCATAGTCTTGAAATCGATGGCCTCTTCTTTCTTGCCATCCGGCGTGTCACCCGCGTTGGCCGGGCGCGTGGCAATGTCAGTGGCGTTGGGGTTGTGGCACATGACACAAAGCTGTGGTTCATCCGTACGGGTTTTATCGTGTACCGACAGCCGCTCATGACAGCTATCGCACAGCCTGACATCCACCACCTGGCGGCGCGGTTTCGGACTGGCGTCTGAAATGGGGAAGTACTTCACGACACTCTTGATTGCCAGCTTGTCAGTGAGCACGCCATCCTGATCAAAATCCACGGCCGCTCGACCCGCAATACCTGCCATGCCGCTGCCGCTTGCGTTTGCCGGGATGGCCGCTGCCGATGTGACTGAATAGCTGCCATCGCCATTGGGACTGCTATGGGTCAGCGCGTTGATCTGGATCGGCTGGCCCG